>CAXUEM010000016.1:15002-18911 GCA_964249885.1 uncultured Hymenobacter sp.
GCTTTACTCGGCCTTCCCCAACGGCAAGGGCGGCTACGAAATCCCCTTTCTGATTTGCATGGGCCTCTCGTTTGCCTTCACCATGCTGCTGATGGTGGCCATCAGCCTGGCCGGACCGGCCGTTAGCGCCCGCGCCATTCGCCTGGAGCCCGGCCTGTTCCGGGTGAGCCGGCAGACGCTCACGCTCATCGTGCTGACGCTGCTGCTGATTACGGCTCTGTACGTCAGGTTCTGGTAGCCGAAAGAGGCCAGCAGGGGGTCAGGTGGCCGGAGCCGGTTCTGGTTGGGTCGGGGCGGGCAGCGAGCCCAGCACGCCCACGCCCGTGGCCACTACCGCCACGGCCGCCATGGCCACGCGCAGGCTGGAGAGCTGGGCCAGAAAGCCAATCAGCGGCGGCCCGAGCAGAAAACCCAGAAACCCGATAGTGGACACCAAGGCCAGCGCCACGCCCGGCGACACCGTGGTGGAGCGGCCCGCCGCGCTGTAGGCCAGCGGCACCACCGAAGCAATGCCGAAGCCCACCAGCAAAAAGCCCAGCACCGCCGGCACCAGATAAGGCAGGCTCACGGCCAGCAGCAGGCCGCTGGTAATCAGGGCGCTGCTGGCCTGCAGCATGCGGGTGGCCCCGAAGCGGTGGGTGAAGTAGTCGCTCAGAAACCGGCCCGACGCCATGGCACCCATGCAGGCTACGTAGCCGGCTGTCACCAGGGCCGGGTCGGGCCGCACTACTTTCTGGAAATACACGCCCGCCCAATCGAACATGGCGCCCTCGCTCAGCATGCCGCAGAAGGCAATCAGGCCAATGCGCAGCAGGAAGGGGTCGGGGTTGCGCAGCGAAAGGCCGCCGCTGCCCCCGGTTTTGCCCACATCGCGGCGCAGGATGTGGGCAGAGGCCCAGGCGGCCAGGGCCAGGCACAGGCCCAGCACCAGCAAAAAGTGCCGCAGCGGCGGCTCTTCCAGCTTAATCAGCAGGGTGCCCAGCGCCCCACCCAGAAACCCGGCCAGACTCCAGAGCCCGTGAAACGTGCCCATGATGGGCTTCCCGTAAAACTCCTGCACGCCGATGGCCTGGGTGTTGACGGCGATGTTGAGCAGGTTGCCGGCAAACCCGAACAAGGCCAGCGCGCCCGCCAGCGGCCAAAACGAGCCCGCCCAGCCCAGCAGGGGCAGAAAGCCGGCGTAGAGGACCGAGGCCAGCAGCACCGTGCGCCGGCTGCCCCAGCGCTGCACCAGCCAGCCCGCCACCGGCAGCGAAACCAGCGAGCCGGCCGGAATGGCCAGCAGCAGCTGGCCGAGCTGCCCCTCGTTCAGGCCCAGCTTAAGACTGATGTCGGGGATGCGCGACGCCCAGGAAGCAAAGCACAGGCCCGGCAGAAAGAAAAAGGCGCAAACGGCGAGCCGGGTACGGCCGGGGGAAATTTTCATAGCAAGAGTATGCCGGGCGTGGTCCGGCCAGCCCACCGGGTGGCGAGCACAAAGTACCGCCCGAGAAAAGCAGCGCCCATTACGCAGTCAGGCGCCACCAGTTTCTTAAAAGGAGCCGCGCCCGCCCCAGCTGAGGCCGAACAGCTTCCATTGTGCGGCGGCCCGCCGGTTAACTTTGCCCGGCCCTCAGTGTCTTCGCGTCGCCCGCCCCATGAATTCCAGCCCTAAAAAAGAAAGGTCTTCCTCGCCCCATGGGCCGGTTTCCATGGCCGACATGGCGCGGGAGCTGGGCGTGTCGACTACCACCATCTCGCGGGCGCTGAGCGACCACCACAGCATCGGGCCGGCCATGAAGCAAACGGTACTGGAGCTGGCCAAAAAGCTGAACTACCAGCCCAACCACCTGGCCGCGGCCCTGCGCAAAGGCAAAAGCAAGCTGCTGGGCGTGATAGTGCCCTACATTGAGGGACGCTTTTTTCCCTCGGTGGTGCACGGCATCGAGCAGGAAGCCAGCCGGGCCGGCTTCAGCGTCATCATCTGCCAGTCCGATGAGGACGCGGCCCACGAGCGGCGCAACGTCGAAACCCTGCTCAGCGCGCAGGTGGCCGGTATTCTGGTGTCGCTGGCGCGCACCACCCTCGACGCCCAGCACTTCGACAAGGTGCGCCGGCGCGGCATCCCGCTGGTGTTTTTCGACCGAATTCCGCCGGAAGGCGACGACCTGAACGCGGTGGTGCTCGACGACCGGCAGGGCGGCTACCTCAGCACCCGGCACCTGCTGGAGCAGGGCTGCCGCCGCGTGGCGCACTTCGCCGGCCTGCAGCACCTCAATATCTACAAAAACCGCCGCCAGGGCTACCTCGATGCCCTGCTGGAATACGGCCTGCCGCCCGACGAAGACCTGGTGATGTACGGCAACCTGACCGTGGCCGAGGGCGCCGACGGCATGGAGCGCCTGCTGGCTTTGCCCGCGCCACCCGATGGCGTGTTTGCCGCTGGCGACTCGGCGGTGCTCGGGGCGTTGCAAACGCTGAAAAAGCGCGGCCGGCGCGTGCCCGAAGACGTGGCCCTGGCCGGCTTCAGCAACGAAGGCTTCACCCTCATCACCGAGCCCATGCTCACCTCCGTCGACCAGCGCTGCGAGGAAATGGGGCAGGCCGCCGTGCGCCTGTTCCTGGAGCTGTTTCAGGCCGAAGCAGGCGCGTTTGCGGCCCGGCAGGTGGTGCTGCCGCCCCAGCTGCTCATCCGCGAGTCGTCGTTGCTGGGCCAGCCGGCACCGGAGGCGCGGTAGGGGGCGTCGGCTTATCTGACGGCCGTGCGCCTGAGTCAAGCCAGCAGGGGGTAGCGCAGCGTTCTTGAAATATTTTGAGCTTGCCCAAGGACCTAAGCTGTAAGGCCCGCCGGGCTGGCACGTCCAGCCTGCCGTTCGGGTTTACCTTTCAGCCGCCCGGGCCGGATGAGCCGGGCTCCTTCGCTTTTGTCCCCTATGAAAATCCTCGTCGAAAAGCACCCGCTGGCTATTCGCTGGTTTCACTGGATTAATTTTCCGGTGCTCAGCCTCATGATTTGGAGCGGGCTGTGGATATACTGGGCCAACGACGTGTACCGCCTGGGCTGGGGCCGCACCACGCTGCTCAAATTCTTCCCCGACTCGTTTTATGCGGCGTTCAACATGGACCACAAGCTGGCCCTGGGCATGAGCTGGCACTTCGTGCTGATGTGGCTGTTTGCGCTCAACGGCGTGCTGTATGTGCTGTACACTATTTTCTCGGGCGAGTGGCGCTACCTGCTGCCCACCCGCCGCTCGTTCGGCGAGGCCTACCAGGTGCTGCTCCACGACCTGGGCCTGCGCCGGCAGCCCCTGCCGGCGCGCAAGTTCAACGGTGCCCAGCAGATTGCCTACACCGCCGTCATCCTGATGGGCGCGGGCTCGCTGACCTCGGGCCTGGCCATCTACAAGCCGGTGCAGTTTGCCTGGCTCACGCAGCTGCACGGCGGCTACGAGACGGCCCGGCTTATTCACTTTGCCCTGACCATCGGCTACGTGCTGTTTTTCCTGGTGCACCTGGCGCAGGTGGCGCGGGCGGGCTGGAATAACTTCCGCAGCATGGTGGCCGGCTTCGAGGTGGTGGAAGTGCCCGCTGCGCCACCCACCGCCACCGGTTCCGGGCCGGTCCCGGAGTTTTCCGGTCCGAAAGCCGCTCATTCTCAGCAGTAAACCAACCTGACACCAGCCTGGCGCCCGCCGGCAAAACCACGCTGACCTTTTCCTGCGTTTGCACCGCGGGGCCGCCCGGCCCGCCAGGTTAGCTTTTCTGCTTTTCGCCCGCCTGCTATGAACCAGCCCGACCCTACTGTTAATCCGCTTTCGTCGGCCCCGCACCTGACTTCCACCGATGCAGCCGCCAATGCCGCCGGCGAGGCGGCCGTGCTCCGCGAGGCCGCGCGCCGCTCGCGCCGGGCGTTTCTGGTGGGTGGGCTGG
>CAXUEM010000017.1:0-5875 GCA_964249885.1 uncultured Hymenobacter sp.
GTGCTGGCCGCCCCGGCTCCCAACCGCCACCTCGCGGTGCAGCGCCTGGGCCTGACCGAGTACGTACCGGCCTGGGACCTGCAGGAAAAGCTGCTGGCCGACACGCTGGCCCTGAAAACCCGCAACCGCCTGGCCGAAACCAGCGGCGACCCCCTGCTGGGCCCGCCCCGGAGGGTTACGCCCAACCACCTGCTGCTCTGCGAGCACCCGCACACCTACACGCTGGGCAAAAGCGGCCGCCCCGAGCACCTGCTGCTCGACGAAGCCGGCCTGACCCGGTACGGGGCCAGCTTCCACCGCATCAACCGCGGCGGCGACATCACCTACCACGGACCGGGGCAGCTGGTGGGCTACCCGATTCTCGACCTCGACAACTTCCGGCCCGACATTCACTGGTACCTGCGCACGCTGGAAGAGGCTGTTATTCAGACGCTGGCCGAGTACAACGTGTTAGCCGGCCGCATTGCCGGGCTTACCGGCGTCTGGCTTGATTTTGGTGAGGGCGCGGCCCACCCGCGCAAAATATGCGCCCTCGGCGTGAAGTGCAGCCGCTGGGTGACCATGCACGGCTTTGCCCTCAACGTAAACCCTGACTTGTCTTATTTCCAGCACATTGTGCCTTGCGGCATTCCCGATAAAGCTGTCACCTCACTCAGCCAGGAGCTGGGCCGGCCGGTGGCCGTGGCCGAAGTGCAGGAGCGGCTGCTGGGCCATCTGGCCACCCAGCTGGGAGCCAGTTTGCCCGCCGAAACGGCCATTGCAACTCAGTCTGACCCTGGTCAGCAGGGGGTACTTTAGCCTGTAGCAGTGTGCAATCAATTCACTAACAACGCTTACCGCCCCGCGGCTTATGAAGCAGGATATTCCCTTTGACCCCGTGGAAGGCGTGTCGGTGGCCGTCGTGCCCGACCCGGCCGCCGCCGTCAGCGACGAGCAGCCCGGCTGGCAGGTGTACCTGCTGAACCACAACTCCTTTCCGCTGGAAAACGTCATCATCAGCGCCCAGGGCTACAGCTCGCCCGCGGAGGGCGAGCAGGTGCGCACTTCCACCCTGCGCTACGTCTTTGAGCAGGTGCCGCCCCGCACGGCCGTGCCGGTCGAGCCCATCGACCCCGCCCTGTTTCATCTCAACAATCAGTACTGGGTGAGCTACTACCGGGGCGCGCAGGTGTTCGATAAAAAATATATTTTCGTTCCTGACTCTATCACCACCGACAACTTCATTCACATTGCCCTGCTCGACCGGGCCGGGGTGCTGCACCGCTAGCCCGCCGCTGGCGGCGGCACTCCTCACCCGAATCTAAATCCGGCTGCCCGTAGTAGTTGCTTGTAATTCATTTAGTTAGTATGACTCCATTTACTATCAATCTGGCCTTGTCCTGGATGTGGGCGCTGCTTGTGTCGTTGTTCGCGGTGCCGTCCATTGTCTACATTGCCCATCTCAAAAACATGCTCGACACGCCCAACGGGCGCACCGTGCACCAGTCGCTCACGCCCCGGCTGGGTGGCGTGGCGGTGTTCGCGGGCTTCATGTCGGCGCTCACCATCTTCGCCGACCTCAGCAACGGCGTGCAGCAACTGCTGGCCGGCTGCATCGTGCTGTTCTTCGTGGGCCTGAAAGATGATTTGGTGAGCATCTCGGTGGGCAAGAAGTTCGTGGGCCAGCTGCTGGCCTCGGGCATCGTGATGATAATGGCCGATGTGCGCATCACCAGTTTCCAGGGCATTCTGGGCATCGACGTGCTGCCGGTGGGCGTGAGCTATGCTTTCACCTTCGTCGTCATCGTGGGCGTCACCAATGCCATCAACCTGATTGACGGCCTCGACGGCTTGGCCGGCACCATCGTGCTCATCATTGCCAGCACGCTGGGCTACTACTTCTACGCCTACGGCGGGCCTGGCTTCAGCAACTACGTCTTCGTGGCCATCTGCCTGATTGGCGGCATGCTGGGCTTTCTGCGCTACAACTTCCACCGGGCCAGCATCTTCATGGGCGACACCGGCTCGCTGGTTTGCGGCTTCATCATCTCCATTCTCACGGTGCAGTTCATCGAGATGGGCCGGCACGTGGGGCAGCCGTTTGGCGTGGCCTCACCGGCCGTCGCGCTGGGCATCTTATTCGTGCCCTTATTCGATACGCTGCGGGTGTTTTTGCTGCGCATGCTGGCCGGACAGTCGCCCTTCTCCCCCGACAAAAATCACATCCACCACCGGGTGCTGGCCATGGGCTTCTCGCAGATTACCACCGTGCTGCTGCTGGGCTTGCTCAATGGCCTAGTTATCCTGTTCGTCATCAACTTTGCCTACCTCGGTAACTTGATTCTGATTGGGGCTATGGTGAGCTTTGGCGTGCTGCTGAACATTTTTCTGGGCGTTTATCATAGCCGGCTGGCGGCCCGGCAGCGCCCGCTGGTGTCTTCCTAAGCTGCTCTTTAGGGCCAGCCAACTCATGAAAACCCGGATGCTGCCCTTGCCCCGCCCGGGCCGGCCAAAGCAACTGCTGCGGTGCTGGCACCCCCTGCTGGCTGCCCTGACCGTCCTGGTTGCCCTGGCCGGCGGCCAAGTCCGCGCGGCCGAGTACCGCCCACTGCCGCCCGCCGCGGCCCCGGGCCTGGGCCCCGACTGGCTTTTGCACGACGCCGCCCGCAACCGCCTGATTCTGTATCTGCCTGACTACCACGCGCCGGCCCACGCCTACTACCAGTGGGTGCAACTGCGGCCCGACCAGCCTTTCCCCGTGTCGTTCGTGGCCGAGCCGGGCCTGAGCCTGCTGCTCAACAACCAGTTGGTATTCACTGCGCCACGAGCCGGCACCTACAATCTGGACCTGGCCCGCCTGCTGCCCGGTCCCGCGCCGGCTGGTCCAGTCTTGCTGGCGGTGTGGCAGCCCGAAGGCTCGCCCGCCCTGGCTTCCTTCGGCGCCGCCCCGGCCTCCAAAGCCGAACCGGGCAGCAGCGTAGTTGGCTCGGCTTTGGGCGCCGGGGCGCGGCCCCGCCCGCCGGGCCAGCAGGGGCAGAGCGTGTTTCTGGGCTGCCTGCTGCTGCTGGGCCTGAGCTACGGCGGCGTGCGCTCCAGCTACCGCGCCGGGCTGGCCCGCGTCTTTCAGGTCGACGATTTGTTCGGCTCGGCGCCCGACCAGCAGAGCTTTCTGGTGAAGCCCGCCTTTACCCTGCTGAACTTGCTGCTGGTGCTGCTATTTGCTTTTTCGTTGGCTCTGCTGCTGGTGGCCATTCACACCAATCTGCAGAACCTGCCCCTGGTGCGCCAGTTCTTCGACGTGCCCGAGTCCGCCATCCTGGCGCGGGTGCTGGTGTATACCCTGCTCATCACGGGCTTCATGCTGGGCAAGTACCTGTTCCTGGAACTGATGGGGTTCATTTTCGACGTGCAGGGCCTTGTTAATCTGCATTACCGGGAGTTTCTGCGCACCATGCTGCTGGCCGGGCTGGCTCTGCCGCTGGCCTTGGTGCTGTACCTGAGCTTCAACGCCACCCGCCCCGACCCCGTCAGTTGGGTGGCCAACGCCGTGGTGCTGGTGCTGCTCACGGGCACGGTGCTGCGCGTGGCCCACACCCTGCACCGGCACAGTTCCCTGCTTACTCTTCAATTGTTTGCCTACCTTTGTACGACTGAGGTTCTGCCCTTAGCCGTCATTCTTAAGCTTATCGTTTTTGCCTACTGAAGTCGGTCTAATCTGGTCCGCGTCCCGCTGGTGGCCCTTCGCTCATTCGCTTTCTCTATTGTTCTAGCGTTACCTTTTTCTTTCCGTATGGCCGAGAGTGCAGATAAGCCGGGAACCGGCCGGCACGCCAAGCGTATCAGCAGCATCCTGGTTACCCAGCCCAAGCCCACCACCGACGTTTCGCCCTATTTTGCTATTGCCGAAAAGTACGGCGTGCGGGTCGACTTTCGGGAGTTTATTGAGGTGCAGCCCGTTTCCTACAAGGATTTTCGGCGCGAGAAAATCAACATCCCGGACTACACGGCGGTTATTTTCACCAGCCGCAACGCCGTTGACCACTTCTTCCGCATTTGCCAGGAGGCCAAGCTGGAAATGCCGGCCGAGATGAAGTATTTCTGCATCTCGGAGCAAACGGCCAACTACCTGCAAAAGTACATTGTGCTGCGCAAGCGCAAGCTCTTCGTGGGCACTCGCACAGCCGCCGACTTGTTTGACGTCATCAAGAAGCACAAGGGCGAGAACTATCTCTACCCCTGCTCCGATATTCGCAAGGACGACATTCCTGAGTTCATGCGGGCCAACAATATGCGCTTCACCGAGGCCGTTATCTACCGCACGGTGGCCAGCGACCTGTCCGATTTGGCTGAAGTGAAGTACGACTGCATTGCGTTTTTCAGCCCCTCGGGCATCAGCTCGCTGTTCGTCAACTTTCCCGATTTTGTGCAGGACGGCACCCGCATTGCCGCTTTCGGGCCTACCACGGCCAAAGCCGTGCGCGACGCCGGCCTGGTGCTGGACATTGAGGCGCCCCTGCCCAACGCGCCTTCCATGACGGGCGCAATTGAGGCGTATATCCGCCGGCACCAGACCTCCGGCGACGCCAAAAACCCAATTGCCGAAAAAGGGGAGGATAAACCAACCTCTTAGCAGCCTTTGTGCGTAGAGCACTCTTAAAAAAACAATAAACAGCCGGCACTATTTCCGGCCGTTTTTGTGTAAGGAGGTTCCCGGGCAGCGGTTCACTACATTTGAATTCGCCCGCTTGTCTTACCCGCTGACCCCTCCCGGTTTTGGCTTTGCCGACTTTGTTGCTATGAAAGCATCCTTACTTGCCGCCGTACTGCTCCTGCTCGGGCTGAGCCCCGTGGCCCGGGCCCAACAGCAGCCGCAGTTTACGCACTATGCCTTCAATGGCATGAACCTAAACCCGGCCTACGCCGGCATCAAAGGATACGGCGAGTTCAATGTCATCGGCCGCTACCAGTACCTGAACTACGGCGGCTACCCCGGCGATGCCAACGGCTCGCCCCGCACCGGCATGTTCAGCGCCTCGCTCCCCCTGCTGGCTCTCAAAGGCGGCGTGGGCCTGAGCGTGTACCACGACCTGGCCGGCGAGCAGCGCCTGACCAATGCCGCGCTTTCTTACTCGCAGCACCTCAAGCTGGGTTCGGGCCTGCTGGGCATCGGCGTGCAGGGCGTGTTCACGTACATAGCAAAAGGTGAATACCGGCCCATCGACCGCGACGACCCCTTGGTGCCGCTCAACGGCTCCGACCGCAAGTTCGACGCAGGCGTTGGGGTGTGGTACGAGTCACCTAAGTTCTATGCCGGCCTGAGTATGAACAACCTATTTCGCTCGACCTACACGCTGCAGAGTGCCATCCGCGACGCTGACGGCAATATTACCGGCTATCAGAACACTTCGCGGTTTCTGGGCGAGAATCACGCCTACCTCACGGCCGGATATAATATTGACCTCACCGACGCCGTTGTGCTGACGCCGACGGCCATCGTGAAGGCGGTGTTACCGGGCAGCTTCGCCAGCGAGTCGAAATTTTTCAGCGCCAAGAACTACTCCGTCGAGGCTGGCGCCCGGGCTACTCTGAACGAGCGTTTCTGGCTGGGCGCAAATTACCGCTATGACGAGTCGATATCCGGGCTTTTTGGTTTGAGTTTTGCTAAAGATAACGCCCTGAGCCTAGGAGTTGCGTATGACTTCATTGCCTTTAACCAAGAAGCCCGCGCTGTTAGCTCCCTCGAAGTTATGCTGAGTTACCGGCTACCCAAGCCGACATTATTTGTGCGCCCGGCTGTTCGTACCCCACGGTACAGCTTCTAGAAAGGGCCGTTTCGAGCCTGTTATTTCTTAGCAGAGTTCAATCAAAAAAATAATTAACCTTGCATTAGTTGCTC
>CAXUEM010000017.1:5885-16098 GCA_964249885.1 uncultured Hymenobacter sp.
GAGTTGCATCATACTTTTTTAGTACATTTGCACGCCAACTTAAAAACCCGTAGATTTGTCGGGCAGCTTGTTGAATTATTCTGACTCCGACTATAAAATCAGACTCACCACCATCATGAACAAGATTTTAGCATTATCCCTGTTTGTTGCTTCCAGCGCCCTTTTGGGGGGCTGCGGCTTCGGCAATAAATTCCAGGGCGACTTGGTCGGTGCTGAAGACCGGCCCATCTTTAATCCGCAGGAAGTTCCCTTCGGCATGGTGCCCTGCCCCGGCGGTACCTTCCACATGGGCCAGACCGACCAAGACATCTCGGCTTCGATGGTCAACATGAACAAGCAGGTGACTATTGCCGGCTTCTACATGGATGAGACGGAAATTACCAACAACGAGTACCGGCAGTTCGTCGACGCTATCAAGCAAGACTCTATCGACGTGCTGGGCGAAGAGTACGTGATGACCGAGTTGTACCCCGACACGACCGTGTGGGTGCGCGACTTCACTTACCACATGGGCGACCCCCTGCTGGAATACTACTACACCCACCCCGCCTTCGACGACTATCCGGTAGTGGGCGTGGACTGGTTTGCGGCCAAGTATTTCTGCAACTGGCGCACCAAGCACAAGAACACCACGAACGAGGAGCGCGGCTTCGCGCCCGACCCCAACTTCCGCTTGCCTTCCGAGGCAGAGTGGGAGTACGCTGCCCGCGGTGGCCGCGACCTAGCTACTTTCCCCTGGGGCGGCCCCTACATGCGCAACAGCAAGGGCTGCATGCTGGCTAACTTCAAGCCTGGCCGCGGTGATTACGCCTCCGACGGCTTCGCTTACACGTCGGAAGTGGGCCAGTTTTTCCCCAACGACTTCGGCCTGTATGACATGGCCGGCAACGTAGCCGAGTGGTGCGACGATGCTTACATGGAAGCATCTGTGCCCGTGGTATGGGACCTGAACCCCACCAACCCCGACGATAACGAGCCCCGCAAGGTGGTGCGCGGCGGTTCCTGGAAAGATATTTCCTACTTCCTCGAAACCGGCAGCCGCAACTTTGAATACCAGGACTCGGCCCGTTCCTTTATCGGTTTCCGCTGCTCCATGATTCAAATTGGCATGGGCACTAACGCCAATCTCAACTAATTACCTGGCACCTTGTAGTTTTAAACTCCTAACCTTTCCACTTTTCTTTCTAATCTCGCAACGACATGGCAGCCAAAGGTAATTTCTTCTTCGACCGCATTATGCCCATGATTTACGGCCTCGGGGCTGCCGTAGTAATCGTGGGTGCTCTGTTCAAAATTCGTCACTTGCCCGGCGCTGACTTGATGCTAACGGTAGGTCTGCTCACAGAGGCTGCCATCTTTGCTCTTAGTGCTTTCCAGCCCGTTTCCAAGGAGCCCGACTGGGGCCTAGTGTACCCCGAGCTGAGCGAAGGCTACGACCCCTCGACTGGCAACAACAGCTTTGCTGAGCAGTCGAATAGCAAGGGCCTGACCAAGAAGCTGGACGATATGCTGAAGGATGCCAACGTAACGCCCGAAGCCATTGCCAACCTAGGCCAGGGTCTGAATCGCCTCAGTGCTACCACCTCGCAGCTCACGCAGCTTGGCGATGCTACTAACGCCACCGACGAGTACACCAAGAAAGTGCGCACTGCCGCCAACTCGCTCGAGCGCATTAACGAAGCCTATTCCAACACGGTAGAAGCCGTAACGGCCATGTCGGGCGCCACGGCCGACGCCAAGGAGTACCACATGCAGGTGCAGAACGTAACCAAGAACCTCGGCGCGCTGAACGCAGTGTACGAGATGGAATTGCAGGACGCCAACACGCACCTCAAGTCCATGAACCAGTTCTATGGTACGTTGAGCCAGGCCATGACCAACATGGCCAACGCTGGCAAAGACACCGAGCAGTTCCAGAAGCAGGTAGCCGAACTGACCGGCAACCTGACCTCCCTGAACCGGGTGTACGGCAATATGCTGAACGCCATGCGGGCCGGCAGCTAAGGCAGGGTTTTCGTTTGAGAACCGCTTTTCCTTCCGCATTCACATTATCGCATAGAATACCATAATTATGGCAGGTGCAAAAGAAACGCCCCGGCAGAAGATGATTGGCATGATGTACCTCGTGCTAACCGCTCTGCTGGCGCTGCAAGTGAACTCAGCTATCCTGCTGAAGTTCAAGTTTATTGACGACAGCCTATTGGGTGTCAACGACAAGACATCGAATGCCAATGACGGTACGGTTAAAGGCATTCAGGAGGCAGTAGCTAAAAACCGCAATCAGGCTGCCGACATCGCCGTGCTCAAAGCCAGCGAAGACATTCGGACCAAGACGAAGGAAACCATTGCCTACCTGCGCGAGGTGCGCGACAAGCTGGTGACGGCTACGGAAAACGCTAAGGGCACCAATGCTTATAAGGACATGAGCGCCGAGGATAAGGTAGCCGTCACGATGCTGGGCTCGTCCCGCAACGGCCTGGCGTATCCGCTGCAAACCAAGCTCAACTCCTATTCCGACTACATCAAGCAGTACGTGCCGGATGCCGCGCCCTTGGCCCTCGACGCCAGGAATGATAAGATGATTGTCGACGAAGAGCAGAAGAGCAAAAACTTTGCGGAGCTGAACTTTGAGAACACCCCGCTGGTGGCTGCCCTGGCCGTGTTGTCGCAGAAAGAGACGCAGGTGCTGGAGTACGAAGCAGATGCCCTGCAAAAGCAGGCGGAGAAAGTTGGTGCCAAGACCATCGTATTCGACAAAATCGGTGCTTTCGCCAGCGCAGAGTCCAACACGGTAGCCGCCGGCACCAAGTACAAAGCCCAGCTTTTCCTGACGGCCTCGGCTTCGGGCCTGCGCCCGACCATGACCCTGAACGGTTCGCCTCTGCCGGTTGACGCTGCCACCCAGCGCGGCAAAGTAGAGTTCACGGCCCGGCCCGGCGCCTTCGACAAAGACGGCAACGCCAAGGCTTCGTGGAACGGCACCATTCGGGTGAATACCAACGGCCGCGACACCACCTTCAAGGTGAACGTGCCTTACACGGTAACCAAGCCGGTTATGCAGATTCAGTCGGCCTCGGTGCAGGCCCTGTACTTCAAGTGCGGCAACAAGCTGAGCGTGCAGGTGCCCGCCCTGGGTGCGCAGTACAAGCCCAGCTTCTCGGCTTCGGGTGCCGCCGCAATTCCGGGTGCCCAGAAAGGCGAAGTAACCCTGGTTCCAAACTCCCGCGAGGTAACGCTGCGGGTTTCGAGCGACGGCAACCCGATTGGCTCGCAAACCTTCCAGGTTCGTCCGATTCCGAAGCCGGACATCAAGTGCTTTGTCGGTGGCCGGGAGGCTAACGAAAAGCAAGGCACGCCCGGGGTAGCCGTTCGCAACATGCAGATGCGCGCCATTCCCGATGCCGGTTTTGCCACATTCCTGCCCCTGGATGCCCGCTACCGCGTGTCGCGCTACGAGGTGACACTGGTGCGCGGCAAGCGCCCGGCTATTGCGCCCCGCACCATCAACGGCCCGCAGGCTGACCTAACCGACATCGTGAACTCGTACCGGGAAGGTGACCGGATTTTCGTGGACGTGAAGGAAGTTCAGCGCATGAACTTCCAAGGCCAGACGGAAACCGTGCCGGTTTCTAAGACGCTGAACATCCCGCTGATATAATAACGCCGTCAACTGTTTCGTTGGCGAACTATCGACTAGCATTTCGCATTTTATCAGGTATGAAATCCCTTCGCACATTTGCCGCCCTCGTGGCCGGCCTTTCTCTCTCGGTTTCCGCTTCGGCGCAGGAGCAGGCCACTACGGCCAGCAGCACTGGCTCGAAGCGGCCGATTCCGACCTCGGACCAGATGTTCCGCAAGACCATCTGGCGCGCTATCGACCTGCGCGAGAAGCAGAACAAGCCCATGTTCTCGGAAGGCAAGGAAATCACCCGCGTCATTATGGAAGCGGTGAAGCGCGGTGAGCTGGTGGCCTACAAAGGCGACTCCCTGACCTCGACCTACAAGCCGGAGGAAGTATCGACCCGCATGTCGTATGCCGATAAGGGCATGGAACTGAGCGAGGAAGAGAAAGCCGCTGGCTTCACGGAGAAAGACTTGGGCGGGGGTGGCGACGGCTGGGGCAGCAGCGGCAGCGGCGACGGTTGGGGTGCTGCCCCGGCCAAAAAGTCGACTGCCAAGCCCAAGCCGAAAATGGTAGCTAAGACGGATGCCAACGGCAAGGTAATGAAGGACAAGAAAGGCAAGACCATTATGGTGCCGGCTCCGGCGGCTGTAGCCGCTGCACCGGTGCTGCCGGCTGGCTCCTTCGAGTATCGCCCCAAGGACTTGTACCAGCTGGAATTGAAAGAGGAGATGATTTTCGACAAGAAACGGTCGAGAATGTACCACGACATCAAGACCATCAAATTGTTGGTGCCTTCTACACTCGCTCAAAATACCTCTGGTATTGAGACAGAAGTTGCTACGTTCAAGTACAGCGACCTTGTGAAGGTGTTCCGGGCCCACCCCGAGAATGCCATCTGGTTTAACGCCCAGAACGACGCCCAGCACAAGAATCTGGCGGATGCCTTCGAGTTATGGTTGTTCAATTCTTACATCACTAAGGTATCCAATGCTGCTGATGCCCGGCTTGATGACCTCTATGGCGGTGGCCAGCAGGGCATCTTAGCCGCTCAGCAGACGGCCGCCGACCTGATTGAGTACGAGTACAACCTCTGGTCTTTCTAGCGCGCAGGCTTCGGCTAATAGCCCCGAAATTATTTTCGGGCCGCTTAACTCACTGTAACAAAGAAGCCCCTGGCAGCATTGCCAGGGGCTTCTTTGTTTAAAGGCAAACAGCCAGTTCCCATTCTATTCAGTGGGCGCGACCCCCTGCTGGGCAAAGTAATTCTGCAGCACCCGGGCCTTGGCTTTGCCGACTTCGGCAATTAATTCAAGCTCGCTGAGTTCGCGGATTTTCTTGACCGATTTGAATTTATTAAGCAGCTTCTCGGCCGTGATGGGACCTAGCCCTTTGACCTCGGTCAACTCGGTTTTGAGCGTAGCGGCGTCGCGGCGGGAGCGGTGGAAGGTGATGCCGAAGCGGTGCACCTCGTCGCGCATGCGCTGGAACAGGCGCAGGCTCTCGCTCTTCTTGTCGATGTAGAGCGGCAGCGGGTCGTTGGGCACGTAGATTTCTTCTAGCCGCTTGGCGATGCCGATAACCGGAATCTGCCCCCAGAGGTTGAGGTCCTTCAGCGCCTTGACGGCCATGCTGAGCTGGCCCTTGCCACCGTCTACTATCACCAGCTGGGGCAAACTGGCGCCCTCATCCACGAGGCGGCGGTAGCGGCGCGTGACGACCTCGTACATGGAGTCGAAGTCGTTGGGGCCGACCACGGTTTTGATGTGGTAGTGACGGTAGTCCTTCTTGCTGGGTTTGGCGTTGCGGAAGCACACCATGGCCGCCACCGGGTTGTCGCCCTGGAAGTTCGAGTTGTCGAAGCATTCGATGTGCTTGGGCAGCTCGGTCAGGCGCAGGTCCTTTTTGATGGTTTCCATGATGCGCACCTCGTTGAGGTCCTTGCTGCGGTCATTCATGCTTTCCTTTTCCTTGCGGGCGTAAAGCACGTTTTTCAGGCCCAACTCCAGCAGCTTGCGCTTGTCGCCAATCTGCGGCACCGAGGCCGATACGCCGGGCAGGGGCAGGGGCGGCAGCGGCACGTTGGTCAGGATTTCCTTGGCCTCACTCTCAAACTCCTGGCGCAGCTGCATGACGAGCGGGGCCAGAATTTCGGCGTCTTCCTCGTCCAGCTTCTTGGTCAGCTCCAGGGCCTGCGTCAGAATGATGGAGCCGTTCATCACCTTCATGTAGGAGATGAAGGCCGACTTCTCATTGGAGGCAATGGCAAACACGTCGATGTTGGTGAGCGTGTCGGAGACGATGGTGCTCCTGGCCTGGAACGCGTCCAGCCTATCCAGCTTCTGCTTGAGCTGATGGGCCAGCTCGTAGTTCATCTCCTGGGCAGCGGCCATCATGCGCTCCCGGAAATACTGCTTCGGAATGCGCAGGTCGCCGTTGAGAATCTGCTTTATCTGGGCGATGTAGCCGTTGTAGGTGGCCTCGTCTTCCAGCGCCTCGCAGGGCCCTTTGCAGTTGCCGATGTGGTATTCCAGGCACACCTTGTACTTGCGGGCTTCCACGTTGGCCTCGCTCAGGTTGAAGGTGCAGGTGCGCAGCGGGTACAGCGCCCGAATCAGCTCCAGCAGCACGTTCATGGCCGTGCCGGTGGCGTAGGGGCCGTAGTATTTCGAGCCGTCGTTAATCTTGAGCCGGGTCGGAATCAGGCGCGGAAACCGCTCGTTCGTGAGGCAGAGATAGGGGTAGGTTTTGCCGTCCTTGAGCAGGATGTTGTACTTGGGCTGGTGCTGCTTGATGAGGTTGTTTTCGAGCAGAAACGCATCCGACTCCGAGTTCACGATGGTGAACTCGATGCGCCGGATGTTCTTGACCAGCTGCTGGGTTTTCTTGTTGTGGTCCTGCTTGGTGAAGTACGACGAAACGCGCTTGCGCAGGTCCACGGCCTTACCGACGTAGATGATGCCCTCGTCGTCAAAGTATTTGTACACGCCCGGCTGGTGGGGCAGGGCATTGATTTGCGCTTGCAAAGCGGGAGAAGCCGCCATAAATCACAGATGTTGCAGATGGAGCCGCTGATGCCACAGATGACCGCCTGGCAGCGGATTCGTTATTGAGGTATGATGACGTTTGGCCGGTCAGCATTGTTCGGCTGCAACTGACCCGGCGCCGCTAGCAGAACAAAACAACTATCAGAACGAATCCGCTGCCAGAACATCAGCGGCTTCATCTGCCTCATCTGCGGTTAAATGTCCTCGTCCTCCAGGGCGCTGGGGTCAGTGGGCGTCAGCTTCTGGTCGTACGAAATCGTGTCGCGCTGGCCCTGGTAATACTTGGTGCAGTCCAGCTCCACGCTTAGGGGTTTGGTGGGCTTGGGGAAGGGCGCAGTGCTGATGCCGATGCTCTTGTCCTTGTACACTTTCTGCATAAACAGGCCGTAGAGTGGCAGCGCGGCGCGGGCGCCCTGCTCGTAGCCCCCGCCGCGGAAGTGGATGCTGCGGTCTTCGCCGCCCACCCACATGCCGCACACCAGGTCCGGCGTCAGGCCCATAAACCAGGCGTCGGAGTAGTTGCTGGTGGTGCCGGTTTTGCCGCCTATCTCATACGGAAACTTGAAGCCCGTGTGCAGAATGACGCTGGTGCCGCCGGGCTCGGTAGTGCTGGCCTGCAGCATGTTCGTCATCAGGTAGGCGGTTTCCTCGCTCAGCACTTCCTTGGTCTGGGGCACGAACTCGCGCAGCACGTTGCCGTTTTTGTCCTCGATGCGCGTGACCATCATCGGGGCGGTCCAGACGCCCTTGTTCACGAAGGTGGAATAGGCCCCGCACAGCTCGTAGATATTCACATCAGAGGCGCCGAAGCCCACGGCCGGCACCGGGTCAATTTCCGACGTAATGCCCAGGCGCTTGGCGTAGGCTACTACGGTTTCGGGCGTCAGCTTCTGCACCAGCCAGGCCGTAATGGAGTTCATAGACCGGGCCAGGGCCTGCCGCAGGGTGAAGCTGCGGCCCGAAAAGCCACCCTCGAAGTTGGTGGGCGTGTAGGGCGCGCGGCCGGCCACGGCCGGGAAGGTCGTCGCCACGTCGGGCCGCGGGTAGCAGGGCGAATAGCCCTGGTCGATGGCTGCCGTGTACACAATGGGCTTGAACGTGGAGCCCGGCTGGCGCTTGCCCTGCTTCACGTGGTCGAACTTGAAGTACTTGTAGTTCGGGCCGCCCACCCAAGCCTTAATCTGGCCGTTGAGCGGGTTCATGGCCATGAAGCCGGCCCGCAGGTAGCGCTTGTAGTAGGCCAGCGAGTCCATCGGCGACATCGTGAGCTGCTGCTCGCCGGCCCAGGTGAAGACCGGCATCCGGTACTTCTTGCGCAGGTAGTAGTTAATGGAATCCTTGTTGTCGCCGTAGCGCGCCACCAGCGACTTGTACCGCTCGGTGCGGCGCATGGCATTTTCCAAGAAGCCCGGAATCACTTTGCCATTCTCGTCGCGCCAGGGCAGCTGGCCCTTCCACTGCTGGCTGAACCACTTCTGCTGCAGCTTGAGGTGCTCGGCCAGCGAGGTTTCGGCGTATTTCTGCATGCGCGAGTCGAGCGTGGTGTAGATTTTCAGGCCGTCGGCGTACAGGTCGTGGTCGGTGTCGCGGGCCCAGGCCTGCAGCGCTTTGGCCACTTCGGTGCGGAAGTAAGGCGCCAAGCCCTTGCTGGCATTCTCGACCGAGTAGCGCAGCACGATGGGCTTGCCGGCGTAGTCTTCGAGCTGCTTCTCGGTGATGTAGCCCGACTTGGCCATCTGCTGCAACACCCAGTTGCGGCGCTTGCGCGAGCGGTCCGGGTTGCGGGCCGGGTTGAAGCGGCTTGGTGCGTTCACGATGCCCACCAGCGTGGCCGCTTCGGGCGTAGTCAGCTGCTTGGGCGCCTTGTTGAAAAACGTCTTGGCCGCCACGTTCACCCCGAAGGCATTGGAGCCGAAGTCCACCGTATTCAGGTACATGCGCAGTATTTCGGCCTTGGTGTAGCTGCGCTCCAGCTTCACGGCCAGGAGCCACTCCTTGGTTTTGGTGATGAGCAAACCCAGCTTGCCGGGCCCGTTGAGCGAGCCGTCGTTGAGGTTGCTATTCTCGCCGGGCCGGGTTTTGAACAGGTTTTTGGCTACCTGCTGGGTGAGCGTGGAGCCGCCGCCGGCGTTGCCCAGCGCGGCCACGGCGCGGGCAATGCTCTTGGGGTCGATGCCGGAATGCTGCTCGAAGCGCACGTCCTCGGTGGCAATGAGCGCGTCAATCAGGTTTTGGGGCAAGTCCTTGTACTCCACCGGCGTGCGGTTTTCGCGGAAATACTTGCCCAGCAGCACGCCATCGGCCGAATAGATTTCCGAGGCCAGCTCGGAGCGCGGGTTTTCCAGCGTTTTCAGGTTGGGCATGCGCCCGAACAGGTTCAGGAAGTTCACACTCACCGCGCCCACGTACAGCAGGCCGCCCACCAGCCCGCCGATGAACAGCGCCCACATCGTGCGCACCAGCGCCGTGAAGCGGCCCGGCCGGACCGGTTTGAGGGGCGCGGGGGCGCGGCGGGTAGGAGAGGAGGCCATCAGGAAAGAGTATAGTAAATGCTAACAATACCAAAAGAACGTCATGCTGCGCGCAGCATGACGTTCTTTCGACTTGCTGATAAATCAAAAGCTGCTGCAAAAATAAAGCCCCCGGCGCGGGCCGGAGGCTTTATCGAGGATTTAACGCTAAGTCTCGCGGAGCAAGGCCTATTTATACGTTCGCTGGAAGAAACTCAAATATCCGGCCAAATCGCCGGAGGCTTGCAGCAAATTTAAATTTTCCATGCTGATGACCAGCGTTTGGTAGCCCGCGCCGCGCAGGCGCGCCACCGGCGACTGCGGCCCGCGCAGCTTGGTGGCGTAGCTCTGGGCCACCTTGGCGCCGGGCAGGGCCCGCACCACCAGCAGCTCCTGCGTGGCGTCCAGCGGCCGGGCCTCCACTTGCAGATTGTTGGCCTTAAAAAAACGGTTGTTATAAGCCGCGAACTGCGCGGCCAACTCTGGCGCGGCCGGCGCGCTCTTCGGAAACACCAGCACCACAGCGTGCATGGCGCTCAGCTGCGTGGTGTAAGCCGTGGCCGGCGCGGCGGGTGGCGCGGCGGGAGTTGTAGTCGACCCGGCCGGGGGCACCGCGCCGGGTGCGGGCGTAGATGTCGGAGCAGTCGGCTGTCCGCCGGCCGGTAGTGCAGCCGGCACCGAAGCCGCCGGCTGGCCGCTACCCCCTGATGGCGCGGGCGAACTAACCGGCACATTAGCCGGCGCAGCCGATGAGCCAGCTGGGGGTACGGGCGCCGGCGCCGGGCTACCCCCTGCTGGCCGGGGGGGCGCCGCGGGCACAGCGGCCGGCGCATCGGGCGTGGCGGCCACGTAGGGCGTCTCGTCTGCCTGGTAGAAAATGCGCATCCGGTTATCCACTTCGCCCGGCCGGAAAACCGAGATGGCCGGCTTCTCGGTCGAGGCTAGTGCGCCCACAATCTGGTTGGCCTCATATTTCTGGTAGGTGCCGGCCAGGGCCTGCTCCATGGCGGTGTGGCGGAACACGCCGCCTTGCG
>CAXUEM010000017.1:16108-18368 GCA_964249885.1 uncultured Hymenobacter sp.
GGTGCTCATGTAGGCCAGCCGGTCGGCCAGGTCGCTTTTGGGGTAGGCCTTGCTGGTGCGGGCGAGCACGGCGCGGGCCTTGGTGAATTCCTGCTTTTTGTAAAGGGCAAACGCCGAATCCAGGCGCACGGCCACCGCGTTGTGCAGGGCCAGTTCATTTTCCCGGTACCGCGGGTCAACAATGAGCTTGGCGTAGAGCGAGGCCGGAAATTCCCGCTGCAGTGCAGCGGCGTATTCAGCGGTTTTGGCCGTATCGCCCAAGTCCTTGTAGTGCAGATACAACAGGTAGTAGGCGTCTGGCGCATTGGCCCCGCGCGGGAAGCGCGCCACCTGGGCCGCGTAGGTGTCGTAGCCCTTCTGCCGCTCTTTCAGCTGCTCTTTATAAATGGTGCCCAGCGCGTACATGGCGGCCTCGGTCTGCGCGTTGGAGGCTTCCAGCTTGGCGGGCGTGTCGGGCAGGCTCTGGCGGTACTGCTGCACCAGCGCGGCCTGGGCAGCCTCAGGACTCAGGGCCGCATCGGCCGCCGAGGCAGTGCCAGCAGGGGGGGCTTGGCCATTTGGAACTCCGCTACCACCGAGTTGGCCAGCGGTACCGGGCTGGCCCTGGCTGCCGGCCAGCGGCGCGCCAATCTGCCCGCCCTGCTGGGCGGGGCCGGGCGTGGCGCCGGCGGTGCTGTTAGTCCGCCAGTTGTCTTGCAGCGGGCGGTTGCCGAAGCGGCGCTGAAAATCAGCGCGGGCCGTGCCCAGCGCGCCCGGATTATCAAAGTACCAAACCCCGCCCGCACCGCCCGCCGCCAGCGCCGTGGGGTCAATGATATCGCGCTGACCCGGGACCAGCGCGCTGGGGCTGCCGGCCGCCGAGCTGCTGCCACTGCTGCGGGCCGCCAGCTCATCGGCGCGGGCCTGCTCTTTTTGCTGCCGGGCCAACTGCTCGGCTTTCTGCTGCTGCACCCGGATTTCAGCCGCCGCAAACTGATTCAGCCGCGTGTCCAGCTCGCCGGGGGCCAGGCGGGCCAGGGCCTGCAGGCTGTCCTGGGTTTCGATGATGGTGTACTGTTTGGCGAACTCCGTGAGGATTTCGCTGCGCTCCTTGACGGCGGTGAAGTTGGCAGCGTCCTTGTTCAGGTTCTGCACCGTGCTATCGTAGTAGGCGGCGGCCAGCCGGTACTTCTGCAGGTTTTCGTAGTAGATGCGCCCGGCCAGCAGGTAGGTGTAGCTTTTCTGCGACGGATTGCGACCGGATTCCCGCGCCGACTTAGCCAGCAGGGCCAGCGCCGCCGGGTAATTCTGCTTGCGGTAGTCCACGCGCGCCATCTCGTAGTAGATTTTGCCGCGGTACTCCAGGTTCTTGGGGTCCTTGAGCAGCTTGGCGAAGTACTTATTCAGCCGGGCCTGGTTTTCGGAGTTCAGCTCCGAAACCTGCCCCAGCATCAGCTTGCTCTGAAAATCCAGCTCGTAGGGCGGGTTGCGCTTGAGAATCTCATTCAGCTGCGCGTAGGCTTTTTTGCTGTCGCCGGCTTCCTGATACAGCTGCGCCAGGATGAAGCGCGTGCGGCTGCGCTCGTTCTTCTGCTCAATCAGCGGCACGGCGCGCTCCAGCTGGGCAATGGCCAGCGCCGGGTTGTCGGTTTTGAGGTAGTAGTCGGCGCGGGTCAGGAACAGCTCCCGGGCGTCGTCGGGCCGGCCGGTTTCCTTGTCCAGCAAATCCGACACGGCCTTGGCGTTATCGAACTGCTTGGTAACCACAAACGTGCGCATCAGCCCAATCAGCGCCTCATGCTTCGCGTTGGCGTCCTTGCTCGTGGTATTCACGTACTTGAACGTCAGCGCCGCGTCGTCGAACTCCATCTTGTAGAAGCGCGCCCAGGCCACCAGCAGGTAGGCGTTGTCAGTCCAGTCTGAGCCCGGCCGGTGCTGAATCGGCATCGAAGCCTTCTTGATGATGTCGTTCAGGTCGGCCCGGTTGGCGCGCACGTTGGTGCTGTCCAGGGTCGGGAACAGCGGCAGCACGGCGTTGTAGTCGTTCACCCGCTCCTTATACAGGGCGGTTTCGACGGCCTTGAGCTTTTCGCGGGCAATGAAATAGGCGTTGTCGCGGGCGGCGATGTTATTGAACGAGTGCGATATCAGGCCTTTGTCTGACGCGCAGCCGCCCAGCCACAGCGCCGGCAGCAGCAGCAGCCACCACCCGCGACGCCCGCCGCCACGCACAGAAAACAGAGAATTTGTCAAAGCAGAGAAAAGGCCCAGGGCCGTAGTC
>CAXUEM010000018.1:0-7760 GCA_964249885.1 uncultured Hymenobacter sp.
TTATTCCACCGTCAGGCGCTGGCTCAGCTCGCCGCAACGCAGCACGTAGAGCCCGGCCGGCAGCGCGGCAACGTCCAGCAGGGCATCCTGGCCGGGCGCGGGCGCGGCCTGGGTGCGCAGCAGCTGGCCCTGGGCACTGAACACCTGCAGCCGAAGGCTCGGCGCCGCGCTGGCCAGGCGCACCCGCACGGCCCCGCGGGCCGGGTTGGGGTAGGCCGTATCCGGCCATGCGCGTGCTGGTGCTCACCATGGAAAGCCAGGCCCGGCAGGTCATGGCGCTGTTTGAGGCCGGCATCCTCAGCTACGTACTAAAGTCGGCCGAGCTGGCCGAGCTGATTCATGGCATTCAGGTGACGGCGGCCGGCAAGCAGTTTGTGTGCTCGGAGCTGGCCTTGCGCGCCCTGCAGCAGTGGAGCGAGCAGGAAAGTGCGGCGGAGACGCCCGCCAGCCGCACCCTGACCGAGCGGGAAGCGGAAGTGCTGCAGCTGCTGGTCAAAGGACTGTCGAATCAGGAAATGGCCGACCAGCTCTCCATCAGCCGGCGCACCGTCGAGGCTCATCGCCAGAACCTGATTCTGAAAACCCAGACCCGCAACACCGCCGCCCTCATTCACTACGCCCTCCAGCAGGGCATCGTCTGAGGGCCCTGCTCCGTGGTGGGCGCGCCGCCATTGCTGCCGGCTCATACCAAAAAGAGCGGCCCCCACTTCGGGAGCCGCTCTTTTTAATGTTCGCTTGCGGGCTATTTCACTGGCTTGCCCGTGGCATCCAGCAGGGTGACTTTGCCGCCGGCAAACTTCTTCACTTCCTCCAGCTGCGTGGCTTTGTCACCTACTACCACGTACACCAGCTCTTTTTCCGGCATGTACTTGGCGATGGTGGCCTTGAAATCGGCCACGCCCATGCTCATCAGCAGCTGCTGGTCGTCCTCGATGTACTTCGGCGACCGGCCAAACTTGCTGATGCGGCGCAGAATGCCCAGCTTGGCGCCCTGGCTTTCGTAGACCAGGGTGTTGCCCTTCAGAATCTTGCTCCGGGCAATGTCCACGTCGGCCTGGCTGAAGGTGAGGCCGTAGTTGGTGAGCAGCTCGCGGATGAGCTGCAGCGAGGCGCCGGTGGCGTTGGCGCGCACGCTGGTAAACACGAGGAAGGGCGACATTTCCCGCTGTTCCAGCACCGAGGAGTTGGCGCCGTAGGTGTAGCCCTTCTGAATGCGCAGCAACTGGGTGAGGCGCCCGCTCGAGCCGCCGCCCAGCAGGGTATTGGCAAACGTGGCCTTGCTCAGGTCGGGGTCGGTGCCGGTCAGGGCCAGCTTGCCGGCGTAGAGCACCGACTGCTTGGCGTCGGGCACGTCGATGAAATACACGTTGCCGGCCAGGCTTTGGGTTGGCAGGGCCTGCCTGGGCAGGCTCACCGGCCGGGCGGTCCAGCTGGTTTCCAGGGGCTTGAGGGCGGCTGTCACCGCATTCTGGGCGATGGCGCCCACCACGTGCACGGCCGCCCCGGAAGGCGAGATATTGCGGGTGTAAAACGCCTTCAAATCGTCGAGCGTGATGCCGGTGGTGGTTTCGAGCGTGCCGCTGGCCGGGGTGCTCAGGATGTGGTTCGGGCCGTAGAGCAGCTTGAGAAAGTTCTGGCTGGCCACCGCCGACGGATTAGCTTCCTGCCCTTTCAGGTTGGTGGCCAGCGAGCGTTTCAGGCGGGTAAACTCGGCGGCGTCCCAGCGGGGCTGCAGCAGCATTTCCTGCACCAGGGCCAGCGTGGGCGCGAAGTTGCGGGCCAGGCAGCGCGCCTGCACCCGAATTTCCTCGTTGGTGCTGTTCACCGAAATGGTGGCCCCCAGCAGGTCGATGGCTTCTTCGAGCTGAGCCGGGGTTTTCTGGGCCGTGCCCTGCTGGAGCATCTGGGCCATGAGCGAGGCCGTGCCGGCCTTGTCGAGCGGGTCGAGGTAGTGGCCGCCGGGAATGGTCACGTCGAACGAAACGAGCGGAATTTCGCGGTTGTCGATGCCGTACACCTTCAGGCCGTTGGCCAGCGTGACGTTGTAGATGGCGGGCATCCGGAACAGCGGCGTTTCCAGGAAAGCCGGCTCCGACCGGTCGTTTTTGGTCGGGGTTTTCTCGAACACGGCTTCCTTGCCCTGGCCCACGTCCTCGTTCTGCACGCCGGCCACCACTTTTTCCTGGTACACCGTCGCCAGCTGCGCGCCCTGCACCACCAGGTTTTGCTGGCCCTTGGGCACCACGCTGGTCATCACGTAGGGCCGGCCCTTCAGGTACTGGTTGTACACGCGCATCACATCCTCGCGGGTCACGGACTGGGCTAGCTTGGCGGCCTTGGTGAGGTGGGCCGGGTCGCTGGCAAACTCGTTGTCGCGGCCCATCTGCAGGGCCTTGCTCAGCACCGACTCCACGCCGGCGTACAGGTCGGTTTCAATCTTGGCCCGGATGCGCTGCAGCTCGGTGTCCGAAAAGCCCTGGGTTTCGAAGCGCTTGAGGCCTTCCTCAATGGCCGTGTGCACCTGCTGCAGGCTGGTGTTGGGGTTGGCCCGCACCTGCAGGATGAACTCACCGGCCAACTCACTGCTGTTGTTATACACAGCCACGTTGGGCGCCAGCTTCTGCTCCTCTACAATGACTTTATACAGCGGCGACGTGCGGTTGCCGGCCAGCAACTGGCTCAGCACGTCCAGCGCGTAGGTGTCGCGGTGGTATTCCTGGATGCTGGGAAACACCATTTGCAGCTGGGGCAGGCGGGCGAAGTTGTCTTCCAGGTACAAGCTCTTGGTCTGGGTGAGGCCGGCCGGGCGCGGGGCCAGGGGCTTCACCTCGGGCCCTTTCTTGATTTCGCCGAACCAGCGCTGCACCTTAGCCTTGGTTTCGGCAATGTTGATGTCGCCGGAAATGACCAGCGTGGCATTGTTCGGGCCGTAGTACTGGCGGTAAAACTCCTGCACGTCGGCCAGCGTGGCGGCCTGCAAATCGGGCAAGGAGCCGATGACCGTCCAATTATAGGGGTGGTCGGCGGGGTACAGGTTTTTGCGCAGCACCTCGTTGGTAAAGCCGTAGGCCACGTTGTCGTAGTTCTGGCGCTTCTCGTTTTTCACCACTTGGATTTCGCGGGCCAGGGCCTCGGCCGTCACGGTCTTAATCATGTAGCCGAGCCGGTCAGAGTCTATCCACATGATTTTGTCGAAGGCGTCCTTGGGCACTACCTCGTAGTACTGGGTGCCGTCGTTCCAGGTGCTGCCGTTGCGCTGCCCGCCCCATTCCTCGATGAGCTTGCGGTTGGCGCCCACCGGCGCATTCTCCGAATCATTAAAGCTCATGTGCTCGAAGAAGTGGGCAAAACCAGTCTTACCGGGCTTCTCGCGGTTCGAGCCCACGTGCATGACCGTGGCAAACGCCACGATGGGGTCCGAATGGTCTTCGTGCAGCACCACTTCCAGGCCGTTTTCGAGCGTAAACTTCTCGTAGGGCAGGGAAAACGCGCCAGCCTTGGAGGCGGCCGGTTTCTGAGCGGTTTTGCAGGACGAAACCGCCGTGAGGGCAGCGGCCGTGAGCAGCGAAGCGGCCAGTTTAGTGAATGTCTGACGCATAATTCAGGGCTAAGTATGAGCGAGAAGGGGCAGTAATATTAGCTGTTTTTTACCTGCCAGCAGGGGCTCAACTGATTGTGCCACGCTGCCGTGTCCCTTATTGCCTGCGCCGGAAGGGCGGCCGGCTGAGCGGGCCCGCGCCCCCGGCTGGCTGGGCGGGCGTGGGCACCACCAAGTTAATTCCACCTTCAGTTAGCGGCTGCTGGGTGGGCGCGAGCTGGTTGCGGGTAATGTCTGTACTTTGTTTCGCTGTTGGCGCGACCAAACGCAGGCCTTGGGTTTGCGCGGCGGCCCGAGAGCAGCAGGAAGTATGGGGCCAGTGCTGGCCTGAATGTTCGGCCGCGTCCACTCAAGTTAAATCTAAATCAAAAGCCGCGGGGTGAGGGCCCCGTAGCAGTTGTGGTATGATTCACATCGTTTACATTAGCCGGGCCGTGCACCCACTCTCCGACCAGGAGCTCCAGGCCCTGCTGGAACAATGCCAGCGTGACAACCAGGCGCGCAACGTGACGGGCGTGCTCTTCTACAGCCATGGCAACATTGCCCAGCTTATAGAGGGCGAGCGGGAGGTGCTGGAACCCCTGTTTGCGGCTATTGCCCGCGACGGGCGCCATTCCAACGTGCAAAAGCTGGTGGACAAGCCCATTGAGGCCCGCAGCTTCCCCGGCTGGTCCATGGCCTTCCACCCGCTAGAGGCCGAGGGCTTCGCGAGCCTGGCGGGGTACCTGCAGCCCACCCAGCTGGGCGACGCGCCCAGCTCGCTGAGCATCGCCGACGCCCTGCTGGTTGATTTGGTGCGCCTGGCCGTGTTTGGCCCCGGCACCGAAGCCTCCGAGACTGAAACCGAGGCCGCCCATGCTTAGCGTGGCCATTCCGATACCGGTCAGAAGCGGCCCGGGCGACGCTGTTCTTCGGGAAAGCCTGAACAGAGAGGAGGGGGCCCGTGGGTGAGGTGCGGCTCCAGGATATTTTGCGGCACATGCCCGCCGGCGTGGCCGCCCTGCAGGGCAGCGAATTGCGCATTGACTTCGTCAACGATGCCCTGCAGCTTATGCTGGGTAGCGGCGCCCGCGAAGGAGTGGCCGTGAATGAGCAACCCGGGGCGCTGCCCGCCGACCTGCTGGAGGTCATGCGGCAGGTCTACCAGTCCGGCCGGCCGTTTACGGCCAAGGCCTACCGCGTGGCGCCGTCCGCCGCCGCCAGCGGCGAGCCGGCCGGCGAGCGGTACTTCGACATTGCCCTGGAGCCGGTGCGCGCCACGGGCGCCGACGTAACCGGCCTGCTGCTGTTTGCCGTGGAGGTAACGTCCCAGGAGCAGGCCCGGCAGCGCGCGCACGAGCTGGCCATTGAAACCCGCCGGCTGGATACGCGCCTGCGCGTGCTCACCGAAACCGTGCCCCAGATTACGTTTACCCTCAACGCGGCGGGCCTGGTAGACTACGTGAGCCCGCAGTGGTACTACTTTACGGGGCAGCCGCCCACGGCCGACCTCAACGCCATGTGGCCGCTGCTTATTCACCCCGACGACCGGCTGCGGGTGCTGTACCAGACCGATGCGGCCCGCGCCGCCGGCACCGGCTGGAGCTACGAGTTCCGGCTGCGCCGCCACGACGGGCAGTACCGCTGGGTGCTGAGCCGCGCCCTGCCCGAGCTGCACGCCCCCGACAAGCCCGTGTTCTGGCACGCCGCGCTCACCGAAATCCACGACCAGCGCGAGCTCACCGAAGCCCTGCGCCGCGGCGAGGCCGAGCTGCGCTTTCTGGCCGACAGCATTCCCCAGCTGATTTGGACGGCCACGGCCGAGGGATTTATCGATTATTACAACCAGCACACCACCGACTACTCCGGCCTAGCCACCGACGAGCTGGGGCCGACGGGCTGGATTAGCCTGCTGGCCCGCAGCGAGCAGGCCACCGCCGCCCGCCGCTGGGTGCACAGCGTGGCCACGGGCGAGGAATACGAAGGCCTGTACCAGCTGCGCCGCCACGACGGGCAGCACCGCTGGCACCTTATCCGGGCGCGGCAGCTCAGCGACGAGCGCGGCCCGCGCTGGTTTGGTGCCTGCACCGACGTCGACGACCAGCACCGCCTGCGGGAGGTCCTGCAGACGCAGTACGACGAGATGGCCCGCACCAACCGGGACCTGGATACCTTCGTGTACACGGCCTCGCACGACCTTAAGCAGCCCCTGTTCAACCTGCGGGGCCTGTTTGAAGAGCTGCGCAGCACGGCTTCCTTCGACGACCCGGAGGAAGAGAGCATCCTGGCTATGGTCGACGACGCGCTGCTGCAGCTCGACCACACCCTGCACGACCTAGCCGCGACCGTGCAGGAGCAGCGGGGCTTGTCGGCCCCGGCCGAGCCGCTGGACCTGCGCAGCGTGGCCGATGAGGTGCTGCTGGGGCTGCGGGCGCAGGTGCAGGAAGCATTGGCCGGGGTGGAGCTGGATTTCAGTGCGGCGCCCACGCTCACGTACGGGCGGGCCAACCTGCGCTCGGTGTTGCACAACTTGCTCAGCAATGCTTTGAAGTTTTCGCATCCCCAGCGCCCGGCCCTTATCAGCGTCCGCAGCGGGCTGTCCGGAACCGGCGAGCCGCTGCTGCGGGTGCAGGACAATGGGCTGGGAATGGCGCTGTCGGCCAAGGCCGGGCCGACCCTGCAGCCCTTTGAGCGGCAGCACCCGCACATCGGCGGGGCGGGCGTGGGCATGTACCTGGTGCAGCGCATCATCACAACCCGCGGCGGGCACCTCGAAGTCAGCAGTGTAGTCGGCGAGGGGACCGAATTTACCATCTACTGGTTTGAGGCCTAGAGCTGCCTGATAAGGCCACGATGCCTTGATTTAGGGCAAAGCAAAGAAGACAGATTGAACGCCTTTGCCGGCGGTGGTCGTTGTAGGGCCACCACCAAGCGAACCAGTCCGTGGGTCTGGTTCATTTAAGCTCCCGCCGATGTCTGTAATCCCATTCCTTACCAGTGCTGACCGGTTATCGGCGGTGGAATACGAGCTGGAGCTGTTTGTGGCCGGTGAGTCATCTAAATCGCGGCGGGCTTTGACCAACCTCCAGCGCATCTGCGCCGAGTTTCTGGCCGGCCGCTACACCCTGGCCGTGGTAGACGTGCACAAGCACCCGGAACGGGCCAGCGAGGAAGACCTGATTGGCATTCCCAGCCTTATCAAGAAGCAGCCGGGGCTGGTGCGGCAGCTGGTTGGCGACTTATCCGACCAGGTGCGCGTGCTGCGGGTGCTGGGCCTAAGTTAGTTTGCCCGGCCAGCAGGGGGTAGGTAGTGCCCCGCAACGCGCTGTTGGCAGCGGTCAGAAGAGCGAGCTTAAAATGTTTTTTAGAAAAAGAAAAGCCCGTTTCCAGGCAGGAAACGGGCTTTTTTGTGGCCACGTTAGGAATCGAACCTAAATCAAGAGCTTCGGAAACTCTCATACTATCCGTTGTACGACATGGCCGGATTAGTCGGACAAAAGTACGTATAAAACCCGGGCCGGCCAAACTCAACGCGGTTTTAGCGGGCATTGAACTCGCGCGGTAACCCAAAGGCCCCGAAATCAGTTTAGCCTGGTAACCTCTTACTCCAACTCTCCTGATGAAAAAGAACCTATATACGGCCGATGCTTCGGCCGTCGGTGGCCGTAGCGGCCACGTGCGCTCCGCCACCGGCACTATCGACATGGATATGTCGGTGCCCGAGGGCCTGGGCGGCAAGAAAGGCGCCACCAACCCCGAGGAACTGTTCGCGGCCGGCTACGCCTCGTGCTTCCAGCAGGCCCTGCTCGTGATTTCGCAGCGCGCCGGCGACACGCTCGACAAGGAAAGCTCGGTGCAGTGCTCGGTAACCTTGTTTCAGGAAGGCGAGGGCTACGGCCTGAGCGCCATTCTGGACGTGGACCTGAAGAAATTTGACGAGGCCAAAACCATCGACATGGTGCGCAAGGCTCACCAGATTTGCCCCTACTCCGTCGGCACCCGCGGCAACATGGAAGTTGAGCTGCGCGTGATGGGCAAGGCCATTCCGGTGGATGCGGGCGAGAATGCCGGCGTAGCCGAGAAAGGCGGCGTGCAGGAAACGCAGAACGCCGCCTAGCGGCGAGCTGAAAGAGAAGCGTTTAAATTGAAAAAACCAGGCGACCCTTACGGCGGCGCGGGGGTT
>CAXUEM010000018.1:7770-16490 GCA_964249885.1 uncultured Hymenobacter sp.
CTTTTAACGCTTCTCTTTCAACTGACTGCCTACGCCGCCAGTACTTCCTTCACGCGCTGGGCCGCATCTTTCAGCAGTACGGCCGACTTCACCTGCAAGCCCGACTCGTCGATGATGCGGGCGCCTTCCTCGGCATTCGTCCCTTGCAGGCGCACGATGATGGGCACGCGGATGTCGCCGATGCTCTTGTAGGCTTCCACCACGCCGTTGGCCACCCGGTCGCAGCGCACGATGCCGCCGAAGATATTAATCAGGATGGCCTTCACGTTCGGGTCTTTCAGGATAATGCGGAAGCCGGCTTCCACCGTCTGGGCGTTGGCCCCGCCGCCCACGTCAAGGAAGTTGGCCGGCTCGCCGCCCGAGAGCTTGATAATGTCCATGGTGGCCATGGCCAGGCCGGCGCCGTTCACCATGCAGCCCACGTTGCCGTCGAGCTTGACGTAGTTCAGGTTCGAGGCCGAGGCTTCGACCTCCAGCGGGTCTTCCTCGTTCGTGTCGCGCAGGGCCACGAAATCCTTGTGGCGGAACAGGGCGTTTTCGTCCAAGGTCACCTTGGCGTCCACGGCCAGGATTTTGTTGTCCGAGGTTTTCAGCACCGGATTAATCTCGAACATCGAAGAGTCGGTCTCGTCGTAGGCCTTGTACAGAGCCTGCACGAACTTCACCATTTCCTTCTGCGCGTCGCCGCTCAGGCCCAGGTTGAAGGCGATTTTGCGGGCCTGGAAGCCCTGCAAACCCACGGCGGGGTCGATGTGCTCGCGGTGGATTTTGTCGGGGTGGGCTTCGGCCACTTCCTCGATGTCCATGCCGCCCTCGGTGGTGTAGATGATGACGTTTTTGCCTGTGCCGCGGTCCAGCAGCACGCTCATGTAGTATTCCTTGGGCTGCTCGGGGCCGGGGTAGTACACGTCCTGGGCGATGAGCACCTTGTGCACCTTGCGGCCTTCGGGGCCGGTTTGCTTGGTCACGAGCTGCATGCCGAGGATGTTGCCGGCAATTTCCTTCACCTGCTCCAGGTTTTTGGCCAGCTTCACGCCGCCCCCTTTGCCGCGCCCGCCGGCATGAATCTGGGCCTTGATGACGTGCCAGCTCGTGCCGGTGTCGGCGGTCAGCTTTTCGGCGGCGGCCACGGCCTCTTCGGGCGTGTCGGCCACGATGCCTTCCTGCACGCGCACGCCGTACTTTTTCAGGATTTCCTTGCCTTGATACTCGTGGATGTTCATAAGGGAGTGGGGTAGGGGAGTTTAGCTTCGCTTTCCTTGAATTCTCGGGGCGAAGGTAAGGCAGTATCGGGCCTTTGCCGTGTGAAGCCCGGCAAAACGGCCCCGCACCCGGCCAGCAGGGGGGAGCTTGTGTTGGCGCTGACTCCAGGCTGGCGTCCGGGCCGCAGGAGCCGCAGCGGTGCCGGCGCGCTGCGCTAAATTTTAAAACCGTGGCGTAAAATTGAAAATATCCGGTAAAAAAAGGCGCCAGCTTAATTTAAAACTGCTGACTGTCAGTGTTTTGATTGTTGTGTCAGAATAATGGCAGCAGGGGTGCGAAATGAGCAAGTGTTTTGGGAAGCGGGCCTTGACATTTGTCGCGGGCCGGGAGAAAGGCCGCTTGCCAGGCAAGCGGCGCCCGGTGCTGCTGTCCGCGTCCGCTACCGGCCGTGCGCGGGCAGGTGCCATGTGCCGACTTCTTCCACCCCTCTCACCCCACTTAACTTATGCTCACTGCTACTTTCTTTCGGGCCGCCCTGGAGGGCGCCGTATCGCGCGCCGGGCGCCGGCTCTGGCTCTTGCTGCTGGTCCTGGCCGGGTTTTGCAACGCCGCCTTCGGGCAGAGCTTTTTGCGCACCGACGGGCAGCGCATCGTCAATGCCAGCAACCAGGAGGTGATACTGAATGGCATGAACCTGGGCAACTGGGCCGTGCAGGAAGGCTACATGATGAAGGTGGGCTGGCCTGGGGCCACGATAAACGGCACCACGAAGCAGACCCAGGGCGCGGTTAAAAAGTCGCTCTACAACGCTGGCATGAGCGACGCGGCCGTGGAAACCTTCTACCAGAACTACCGCAACAACTTCATCACCAAGCCCGACATCGACTACATCGCCTCCAAGGGCTTCAACTGCATCCGGCTGCCGCTGCACTACGAGCTGTTTCTGACGCCCGGCCAGCGCGCCGTGCGCAACAGCGTGATGCGAGGCACGGTGAGCTACGACTCCTACGTAAGCCAGCTCACGAACTGGTACAACGCCAACCAGCTCTTCACCGACCCGGCCAACATGGAGGCTCTGCGGATGATTGACAACACCCTGGCCTGGGCCCAGGCCAACCAGATGTACGTGGTGCTGGACATGCACGCCGTGCCCGGCTCGCAGGGCACCGACGCCAACATTGCCGACCAGATTGTGCCCAACGACCTCTGGAACCGCCAGGTGAACCAGGATGTGCTCGACCGGCTGTGGCGCTTTATCTCGAACCGCTACAAGAACGACGCGCGGGTGGCCATGTACGACCTGATAAACGAGCCGAACAACTACCCCGATAACCAGAAAATCAGCGACGTGCAGGAGCGCCTGATTAACGCCATCCGCAGCCAGGGCGACAACCACCTGATTCTGGTCGAGGGCAACGGCTGGGGCAACGACTTCAATTACATGGAGCCTTACACCTTCCCGAACCGCTCTAACCTGGTGTATAACTCGCACCGCTACAGCGGCACGGGCTACCTGATGGACAACGGCGTGAACTCGACCAGCGGCGGCCCTAACGACCTGCGCTTCATCGGCAATCTGCGCAACTTCCGCAACACCCACAACGTGCCTATCTGGATAGGCGAGACGGGCGAAAACTCCGACGCTTGGATGCGCGAAGCCGCCAAAAACCTCAACTCGGTGGGCATCGGCTGGTGCCACTGGACCTACAAGCGCTTCGAGGACCGCAGCAACCCGGCCTTCATGCACATCAACCCGCCCTACGTGGTGGACGGGCCCGCCGGCCTGAACCAAGTGCTCACCAATATCCAGTTTGCCAACTGCGTGCCCAACACGACCGTGGCCGCCGTCTCGCCGAACCAGAACGGCATCGTGAACTACCCCGGCGGCGGCAACTACAACGGCACGGGCGGCGGCCCGGCCATTGGCCGCATCTATCAAATCAGCAACAAGAACGGCGGCAAAACCATGGAAGTCTCGGCCAATTCGACCGTGAACGGCGGCCGGGTGCAGCAGTGGGGCTGGGCGCAGGCGGCCAGCCAGAAGTGGAAGCTGGTGGACGCCGGCGGCGGCTACGTGCGCATCGTGAACATCAACAGCAACAAGTCGCTCGACATTGCCGGCCCCTCCACGGCCGACGGCGCCAAAGCCCACCAGTGGGACTGGCTGAGCCAGGACAGCCAGTATTGGCAGATTCTGAGCAACGGCGACGGCACCTTCCGCCTCATCAACAAGTTCAGCGGCAAGGCCTTGGACGTGGAAAACGCCTCCACCACCGACGGCGCCGCCATCCACCAGTGGACCTGGGGCGGCTACAACAGCCAGCGCTGGTACTTCTCGGACCAGGGCGCGGCCCGCGGGGCGCTGGCCGCCCAGCCGGAGGCCGTCGTAGCGGCCGGCGTGTCGCTTTACCCGAACCCCGCCGAAACCCAGCTCACGCTGGAAGGGGCAACTGCCTTCGTGGGCGGCGAGTTGCGCGTGCGGGATGTGACCGGCCGCCAGGTTTCGCGCACGGCCTACCGCGGTCAGGCCATTTCGGTGGCGCACCTGAAGGCGGGCCTTTACTTGCTGGAGCTGCAGCACGGGGGCAAAACCAGCCACCTGCGCTTCGTGAAGCAGTAGCAGGAACCCGGTATGGCGCCCGCGGGCCTGAGCGCGGGCGCCCTTCGCCCAGGACCTGTCTTTTAACCTAGAATGCCCTGCTGGTCTGCTTTGCCGGAACCAGCAGGGCATTCTGCGTAAAAGGGTCCTTGGCGAGCAGCGGGGTGCTGCCTGCCTTTTCCGTAGCTTTGTCCGTACCCCCTGCTGGGCTCGCCCCGGAGGGCCTACTCCTAACCGCCGCCCCGCCCCTTGCTGCAAGCCATCAACATCCGCAAAGCCTACCAGTCGCTGGAAATCCTCAAGGGCATCGACCTCACGATTGAGAAGTCGGAAATCGTGAGCATCGTCGGCTCCAGCGGGGCGGGCAAAAGCACGCTGCTGCACATTCTGGGCACGCTCGACAACCCGGACTCGGGCGAGGTGCTCTTCGATGGGGAGTCGGTGAGCACGCTGGGGCGCAACGATTTGGCCCGGTTCCGCAACCGCCACATCGGCTTTATCTTCCAGTTTCACAACCTGCTGCCCGAGTTCACGGCCCTGGAAAACGTGTGTTTGCCCGCCTATCTGGCTGGCCGCACCGAGAAGGAAGTGCGCGTGCGGGCCCGCGAGCTGCTGGCCATGCTCAACCTCGAAGGCCGCGCCGACCACAAGCCCAGCGAGATGAGCGGCGGCGAGCAGCAGCGCGTATCCGTAGCCCGCGCCTTGATAAACGCGCCCGAAATCATCTTCGCCGACGAGCCCAGCGGCAACCTCGACACCCAGAACGCTCAGGAGTTGCACCAGATATTTTTCCTGCTACGCAAGGAGCTGGGCCAGACCTTCGTCATCGTCACGCACAACGACCAGCTCGCCGAAATGGCCGACCGCAAGATTACCATGCGGGACGGGCATATTATGGAGTAGGAGTTGAGTTGTAATACCGTTTTCACAGATTTGCCAGAACTGCTTATCTTTAGGTATGGCATCTTTTTTATTTGATTATTTATTGCTGCGTGGCTCACTTTTGCTTGTCCAAGTGGGATTTGGGTGTGTGGTAGTTAGCTTTCCAGACCGTGCTTGGGCTCAGCAATCGAAAACTTCACAGCAGGAAGTTTCTGAGCCTTTTGCTCCGTTTTTAATCCGGTTCTATAATGACCGCGCCTTTCAGTTGTCGCGCATTTCTCCCCGCTTGACGGGGTACCTGCGGTACACAAATGACAAAGACAAGCTGGTGACAGAACAGTGGCCGAAAGGGCCGAAGATGGAAGTGGTGTCTGCGGACGAGCTAAAACGTCAATTGAAGGGAGCAAAATTGCGGCAAACCCTTACCTGTTCGAGTATATTCTGCACTCAGCGACTGGAACAGCCTGATTCGGGCTTCTGGACCGAACGAACTTTCCGCCTACATAATTACAAGTGGGTTTTGTTCGATTATAAGTTTGTCTACTTGTAAAAAGCTAGCTGGGCTTTGCCCCTGCTGGCGCGAGTTTAGCGCCGCGTAACCCGTGCCAGCAGGGGGTACGGCCGGGCTAGCAGCAGCCTTTAGCAAATCGACCCAAGTAAATTAGTAAATAAGCTGCGACATTGATTTATAACGCGCTGATTAACAACGATAAAATTTGCTAAAAATCTGACCAGAAAATGCACGTTTCAGCGCTGGCATTAGTTATGCATCCGAACATCAGTTGGACACATAACTTACATGCAGAATACTATGAACGAGGCACCCAAAACCACCAAGGAAGTTACCAAGAAAGTCCGCGTGGAGAGCTACGACATCTCGCGCTCCGACGAGACCCTGGACCTGGCGAAGGACCTCGCCAAGTTCATCAAAGACAACAAGCTCACGACCAACGTGCAGGGCAAGGAGTTCGTGAACGTGGAAGGCTGGCAGTACGCCGGCTCGCGCCTGGGCATCGTGCCCATCGTCGACCACGTCATCAACGTCAGCACCGACTCGGAGTTGAAGTATCAGGCCAAGGTTACCTTGTTCGACCTTCGCTCGCAGCACACCGTGGGCGCCGGCTTCGCCGTCTGCTCGAATAAGGAGGCGGGCAAGAAGTTCTACCAAGAGTTTGCCATCATGAGCATGGCCCAGACCCGCGCTATCGGCAAGGCCTACCGCAACTGCCTGGCCTGGATTATCCGCGCCGCCGGCTACGAGCCCACGCCCGCCGAGGAAATGGACTATAACACCAACGTGGCTCTCGCTGCGCCGGCCGTAGTTCAGGCCCCGGCCGCTGCCCAGCCCGTGATGAAGGCCCTGCCCGCCGAGCCGGCCGTCGTGGCCGAGCCCGTGGCCCCCACCCCGGTGGTGTACGCCACGGCTTCGCAAAAAGAGGAAATCATCCGTCTGCTCAACCACCCGGTTATCACCCGGCAGGAGAAGACCAAGATGCTGCTCAACATCAACCGCCTCGATGAGGAGCGCGCCACGGCGGCCATCGCCAAGTTGCGCACCGCCATCGACGAGCGCGAGAATGGCACGCAGCAGGCCGCTGCCTAAGCTGTCGGTTGCGAGTTGATTTAGCCCGGTCCCCGTTGTGGGGGCCGGGCTTTTTTGTGGATTGCTACCTTGGTACCCCCTGCTGGCCAGCCAAACCCGCCTTGACCCGCCGTGCGGAAACTCGTGAGGCGGCCCAGCAGGGGGGTAGCTTACGCGCCCTAAATTTGCCCTCATGCCCACCGAAGCCGCCCCGGACCAGTTGCACACCGCCGACCTGCTGCACGTGCTGCGCCAGACCTGGCGGCACGCGGCGTTTCGACCCGGGCAGGAGGACATCATCCGGAACGAGCTGGCGGGGCACGATGCGCTGGCTTTGCTGCCCACTGGTGGTGGCAAAAGCATTTGCTTTCAGGTGCCGGCGCTGGCGCGGCCGGGCCTGTGCCTGGTTGTCTCGCCGCTCATTGCCCTCATGCGCGACCAGGTAGACAACCTACGCCAGCGCGGCGTGCGGGCCGAGGCCATCTACGCGGGCATGAGCCACCAAGAAATCGACCAGGCCCTGGATAATTGCGTGTACGGGCCGGTGAAATTCCTCTACGTCTCGCCCGAGCGGCTGCTGACCGACCTGTTCCGGACGCGGGTGGCGAAGATGAACGTGGCCCTGCTGGCCGTGGACGAGGCGCACTGCCTCTCGCAGTGGGGCTATGATTTTCGGCCGCCGTACCTGCGCATCGTGGAGCTGCGGGCCCTGCTGCCGCCCGGCACGCCCGTTATTGCCCTCACCGCCACGGCCACGGCCCAGGTGCAGGCCGACATCGTGGAGAAGCTGGCGTTTCGGGCCGGCCACGCGGTTTTCCGGCAGAGCTTTGCCCGCCCCAAGCTCTCGTACTCGGTGCTGCATACCGAAGACAAGCTGCGCCGCCTGCTGGAAGTGCTGCGCGGCGTGGGGCCGCATAAAACCGGCATCATCTACGCCCGCACTCGCCGCCAGACCGAGGACACCGCCGCCTACCTGCAGCAGCAGGGCCTGAGCGCCGCCGCCTACCACGCCGGCCTGCCGCCCGACACCCGCACCCGCGTGCAGCAGGACTGGGTAGCCGATAAAACCCGCCTGATAGTCGCCACCAACGCCTTCGGCATGGGCATCGACAAGCCCGATGTGCGCTTGGTGGTGCACCTCGACGCGCCCGACACCCTCGAAGCCTACTACCAGGAAGCCGGCCGCGCCGGCCGCGACAACCTCTACGCCTTTGCCGTGCTGCTCGTGGCGCCCAACGATGCCGATGAGCTGCGCCGCCGCACCCAGCAGGCCTTCCCGCCGCTCGACACGGTGCGGCGCGTGTACCAGGCTTTGGCCAACTACGCTCGCACGGCCGTGGGCGGCGGCGAGCTGGTAGCCTTTGAGTTTGACATTCAGCAGTTTGCCGAAACCTACCGTATCCGCGCCGTGGATGCGCACAACGCGCTAAAAGTATTGGCCCGTGAGGGCTTTATTCAGCTGAATGAGGCCGTGCACCAGCCCGCGCGGGCCCACATCATCAGCTCGCACCAGGATTTGTACAGCTTTCAGGTGGCGAATGCCAGCCACGATTTGCTGATTCGGACCTTGCTGCGCCTGCACGGCGGCGAGCTGTTCGCGGGCTTCCAGGCCATTTCGGAAAGCGCGATTGCGCGGGCCCTGCGCCTGAGCACCAACGAGGTAGCTAAGCAGCTGCGCTACCTGCACGGCACCGGCATTCTGCACTACCAGCCCCGCTCCGACGCGCCGCAGGCCCTGTTCACCACGCCCCGTTTTGACGCGCCCAAGCTGCCGCTGGAGCAGAAGCGCCTGCTGGCCGCTCAGGAGCTGGCCCGTAGCAAAACCGCGGCCGTGGTGGGCTACGCCGCCGGTGCCCGCTGCCGCCAGCAGCTACTGCTGGCGTATTTCGATGAGTTGGACGCCGCCCGCTGCGGGGTGTGCGACCTCTGCCTGGCCGAAAAGAAACAGGCAAAACCGGCCTCCGACGATGCCTCGCTGCGCCCGCGCTTGCTTTCCCTGCTGGGCAGCGCGCCCCAAACTCCGCGCGAACTACTCACGCAGTTTCAGCCCCGCGAAGCTACCGCCGTGACCGAAGCCGTGCGTACCCTGCTCGAAGCCGGAAAGCTCCGCTACCGCAGCAGCGGGCAGCTGGAAGTAGTAGCTTAATTCAACTAAAAAAGACCGTCATGCTGAACGCAGGGAAGCATGACGGTCTTTTTTGTCAATAAGCCTAAGCGGCCTGGTAGCCCATCATGCCGCCGAGCAGGTTGCGCACCTTGGTGAAGCCCTGCTGGGTGAGGTAGGCCTTGGCTGAGGCCGAGCGGCCGCCGCCCTTGCAGTGCACAATGATTTCCTGGTCTTTGAGGTCTTCGAACTCGTCGAGCTTGCCGGGTAGGTCGTTGAGCGGAATGTTGCGGGAGCCGGCAATGTGGCTTTCCTCATTTTCCCAGGTTTCGCGCACGTCGATGATGTGC
>CAXUEM010000018.1:16500-18353 GCA_964249885.1 uncultured Hymenobacter sp.
GGGCATCGGCGACCTTCTGCTGCTGCGCCTTGTGGCGCTGCTTGAGCTCTTCGGAGGTAATGTCGGACATGAGGTAATCGAAATATAAATGCTGTGCTGTTGCGGCCGCCAGCTGGCAGCCGCGGTTTTACTCTACCACCAGCCGGCGAGAAACGGTGCCGCCCGTGGCCAGAGTCAGGCGCACCAAATATAGGCCGGCGGGCAGGCTGCTGGGCAAGGCCAGCAGGGGGTGCCCGGCCTGGGCGACGGGCTGCTGCCACACCGTGCGCCCCAAAGCATCAAGCAGCTCGGCGCGGCGGAAGGCCGGCCCGGCCACCCGCACGGCGCCGCGGCCGGGGTTAGGATACAGGCTAAAGGCCGCCGCCGAACTGGCCGGCGTGGTAGCAGTGAGTACGAAGTTGGTCATGAGCGGGCGCAGCATGGGCGCGCCGCGCTGGCCGGTGGCCGGCTGCCAGGCACCGTTGGTGTTCTGGTATAAGTAGTTAGCCGCCACGGTCGAGTTCAGGTCTTCGCCGTAGTGCAGAAAGCGACCCTGCGCCGGCTGGCCGTAGCCTATCCAGAACGAGCCCGATACGGCCAGCGGCTGGGCGAAATTCAAATCCACGTAGGGCCGGTCCCGCACCATGTCCATGGTCAGCGGCAGCGTGACGGTGCGCAGCGGCCGGTTCACGTCACCGGGCTGGTTATTCACGTTTTCCCACACGGCTATCGTCACGGAGCGGGCGCCTAAATCCACAAATACCGGGTACAGGCGCAGGCCGCGCACCTGGTCGGGCTGGTTGAGGTCGATGCGGTAGGCCAGGAATGCGGGCGGGCCGGTGCTGCTGGCCGGCAGGGCCAGGATGCTCTCGGCGGTGCCGTCATCGTAGGCGTAGTAGTCGCGCAGCTCCACGTCGCGGCTGATAGAATCATTGGGCAGCGTGTTCAGGCGCGGGTTGGCCTCGTTGGTGAGCAAGGTCAGCTCGTAGCGCAGTGTTTTCTGGTTGGGTGTGCGCGGGGGCAGGGCCCGGCGCGCATCGGCCCGGATAATATCCTGCCGCGCCCCCGACTGCACCGAGCGGGCCATGCTGTCGGGGTGGGTCCAGGGTGCTTGGAAGGCGCCGCCCAGCTCGCGCACGGCGCTGAGCCAGGTGATGGGTGTGGGCGTGGTGCCTGCGGCCGCCAGGTTGTTGATGGTCAGACTCAGGCCCGAACTCAACTCCGCGCGCAGGTCCGGCGCCGCGTTGAACTGCCAGACCGGCAGGGCCGCGTAGCGCCGCAGCGGGTTGTTCAGGCCGCGGCTGGTGGCCACATCCCGAAACGTGGTGTCGTTGGCCGGGCGGTTCTGGTCCAGCACCACGTAGTCCACGCTCCAGGCGTCGCGGCTGGTGCTGCCGTTGCCAGTGGCCCGGAACTGAAACTGAAACGCGGGGTGGAAGTAGCGCGCCTGGTCGAGGGGCAGGATGGTCTGCTGAAAATTATTCAAATCGCCGGTGCTCTCCCTGGTCCAGACGGTGGTCCAGCGCACGCCGTCCCAGAAATCGACTTCCAGGCGCACCGGGGTGCTGCCCGCGCTGCGCCGGGCCGGGCCGGCAATGGTGCCCGCCTGCCAGGCAAAGCTCAGGCGCACATTATTAGCCGGACTCAGCCCGGTCAGGTTGATGGGCTGCGAGACGAGCGAATCCAGCGCGCCGAAGGCATTGCTGCCGGGCGTGTAGCCCTGGCCGTTGGTTCGCAGGCCGTCGAGCGTGGCCGCGCCGCGGCTGGGCGGGGCCACGGCCAGCCGGTTGCTCACGTAGGGGCCGCCCCGGGGCTGCCAGCGCAGGGGGCTGGGCCGGCCTTCGCGGGGCGAGGTGAAATCATCAAAAAACGGC
>CAXUEM010000019.1:0-18158 GCA_964249885.1 uncultured Hymenobacter sp.
CGTGGTCCTCGGCGGTGAAGCGCGGGTCGAAGCCTTCGGCGTGCAGGTCGGCGACTTCCGCCGTGTGGCCGGCCTGGACGATGCCTGCGACGAAGGCGTCGAGCACCGCGCCGGGGAAGTTCTTACGCTGCGGATGGTCGAAGACGACCAACACGTGCTTTTTCGCTCCCTCGGTCCCTTCTGTACCTACCACGGCGCGCTCAGCGCTTTCCATTACTTCTATTGCAGTGTGTGACATGTTCTTTTATTGGTTTTAGATTGTTGGGATGATTTAGAGTAGTTGCGTTTCGGGCTTGGTTAGCGGCCCGCTTCCTGCGGACGACGGGCCGCCGCTACTTCAGGCAGCGGATTGCTCGAAGGCAACGGTGTCGGCGACGGCAACAGCCTCTATTTCTAGCAAGGCCTCGGGCGAATACAGGGAGGAAACCTCCACGATAGTATCGGCCGGATACGGGGCCCTGAAATACCGTCCCCGGAGCGCCACGATTTTCTCGAAATTGGCCATGTCGCGCAGGTAAATGGTCACTTTGACCACCTTGGCTAAGCTCGAATCACCGGCCCGCAGCACCTTGTCCAGGTTGTGAAACACCTGGTCGGCCTGGCGGTCAAAGTCGCCGGCGCCCACGATGTGGCCCGCCTCGTCGATGGCCGCCTGGCCGGAGATGAAGAGCATCTCGCCCACGCGGTAGCCCTGGGCCAGCCGAAAGGGCTGATAGGGGTCCGGGCTAATTTTAATCTGGGAAACAGTCATCCTTAGAGAAGGGAAAGGGGAAATAGTAGCGAAAAAAGACGATTGATGGAGCGTCTTCGGCGCCTCACAGTCCGGGCAAAAAAGTGACAGGAACGGGAGCTAAATAGCTGAACTTAGCTGCCGTAGAAAAACTGCTCGCGAATGATGAGGCCGTCCTGCCAGTGCTGCACCGACGCCTGGGTGTAGTTGCGCACGCCCCAGTCTCGATGGGTGTAATCGTAGTGCCAGACCACGGTGCTCGTCTCGTCGCCTACGGCCATGGCTTGCACCGCCGCGCCGCGGAAGTCCGTGACGGCCGCCAGAAAGTCCAGTTCCCGCTGGCGGTTGGCCGCTTTGCCCACCGTGGGGGCCTCCTCGTTTTCCTGCATGACCACCTCGGGGTGGTAATAACGCTCGAACGCCTCCATCAGCTTGCCGTCGAGCACGAGGGCGTTGAGGTCGTCTAATTTTTGCTGTATTTCAGGCATGGGGTAGGGGCTAAGTTGCAGAAGCAAAGTTCTGGCTCTCCCGTCTGGCCACCCATAAAGCAGTGTAAGAAATAGGCTTAATCTAGATTAAGACCCGGCGCTACGCTCCCCCAGCACCTGCTTGCGCACCTTGCTCAGAAACTCAGGCGTGATGCCCAGGTAGGAGGCGACGTGGCGCTGGGGCAGGCGCTGCTCCAACTGCGGGTACTTGGCCCGGAAGGCGCGGTAGCGGGCCTCCGCCGGCGCACTGATGCCCGCTAAAATGCGCTCCTGTTGGGCCACAAAAGAGTTTTGCAGCATCAGGCGGAAATAACGTTCGAGCTTGGGTACTCGTGCGTACAGGCTTTCCAGGGCAGCGTGGTCGAACTGCAACAGTTCGCAATCCTCCAGGGCCTCTACGTCGAGCGTGGCCGGGCTCTGGGTAATAAAACTGGCTAGGTCGGCAATCCACCAGTTTTCCACGGCAAACTGCACATTGTGCTCGAAGCCGTTGGCGTCGGTATAGTACGCGCGCAGACAGCCCCGCACCACGAAGCTCTCGTAGAGGCACACGTCGCCGGCTTGCACCACGAACTGCCGCCGGCGCAACCGGCGCAGGCGCACGGCGCTAGTCACCAGCTCGATTTCGGCGGCCGTCAGGTCCAGGTAGCGCGCCAGGCTTTGATGCAGGGGAGCGTAGGAAATAGGGCTATCGGAACCAATCATATTAGCTATTCAAACGCACAATTCGGAAACGAAGATGTTCGATTTCCCAACGAAGTCCTGCCGGATGCGTGATAGCTCGACTTGACTTGGGCGCGTTGCTCACTGTGGAATGGAAGGGCCTTCATAGTAGCGCTAGCGCCCCTGCTGCGCAACCAGGGGGGTAGGCAGGGAACTGGCTAGCGGCGTCGGCTCCCGCGCGGCCCACTGCACGGACCAGTCGCACAGCTCGACCAGCAGCGGGGCCAGGCTTTGGCCCAAATCGGTAAGCGAGTACTCCACGCGGGGCGGCACCTGGGCATACACTTCGCGCTGCACCAGCCCCCGTTCTTCTAGTTGGCGCAAGCTCTGCGACAACATCTTGGGCGACACGCCCTGGATTCGGCGCTGCAGCTCGCTGTCGCGCTTGGAGCGCTGCATCAACGCCAGCAAAATCAGCAGCCACTTATTGGCTAGTTGCGCTCCAGTCAGGCGCTGTAGCTCGGCCGTGCCGCCCACGTGGTCGAAGTGGGCCTGGATGATGAGCAATAGTTTGGTGTTAGCCAGGCGAAGTCCCAACGCTTCGATGTTCCGGCGGAGTTGCGGGACCGAGGAGGCTAAGCTCGCGTTGAGCAGAATATTGCCCTGCGGCGTGGCAATAAGGTAGGCCGTCAAGTCATTGCTGCCCACGTAGTATAGGTTGCCCGCAATGCGGCAAGGGGCGTGGTTTGTGGCCGACTCAGCCGGGGTTTAGGCTAGCAGCGGCGCAGCAGCCAGAAAAAGAGAATGGGTAAAACGAGGCGATTCCGCATCAGGCAAGAGTTAGGCGAATGAGTGGCCTGGGCTAAAAGGTTAGTTTATCTATTGAGGCGAGGCCACGCCACCGAATGCGCACAGAAAAATTCTCAAGCTGCAACCAGTAGTTTCAAGTGCGCAAATAGAAATTGATTACTCCCATTCACTTAAAAGCGCTCTGCCCGCCGGCCACTCCCCGAAGCCACTAGCGGGGTTTATGTGGCCGGCCAGCCCTATTTCGATTAGTTCACTTCCCCAGGCCCTCGCGAAGTACTCGGCCCGCGCGGGACTCATCCATATATCGTTGGCACTAGCCACTAGTTTGCTGGGAAACGGCAGGCGCTCCACGGGCATGGGAGTAAAGCCAGTGGGCAATAACGCGGCAAATTCGGCCGTTTCGACGTCAACGGGGGCTACTAATAAAGCCCCCCGCAGAGTGTGGCCGTACCGAAGGGCCCAGTGGGCGATGGTAGCACAGCCCAGGCTGTGGGCAATCAGCACTACGGTACTCAAATCCTCGACCCGTAGCGCTTGCTCCAGCGTGGATACCCATTCTGAGCAGTCGGGGTTGTCCCAATCGCGCTGTTGAATGCGGGTGAAAGCAGGGCCTAAGTGCTCAAAACGCGTTTGCCAGTGGCCAGGACCAGAGTTGCCAAGGCCTGGGACAATAAAAAAACGAGCTGGGCTCTGCATACAGGCTATTACAAGAAGGGATAGCAGTTATGGGAAATAGCTTAACCGAAGAACAGAAAAATCTTTTTAGACCAGAGCAACAAATCTAAAGCAAACATTGCCCTTGCTCCAAAAAACGTCCGCCGTCCCGACGGACTGCTTTTTCAACTGTCGGGAGCAAGGCCTTGGCGCCGCTCGCCTGGGCGGAAAAAGGCTTCCCGTGGGCCGTACCATTAGAGTCCGCCGAGGCTCAAGTACTTGATATCTAAATAGTCCTCGATGCCGTGCGCGGAGCCTTCCCGGCCCAAGCCGCTGTCTTTGACCCCGCCAAAAGGCGCTACTTCGGTCGTAATCAGCCCCTCGTTGATGCCCACAATGCCCGTCTGCAAGGCCCGGGCCACGCGGAAGATGCGCGCCGTATTCTGGGTGTAAAAATAGGCCGCAAGCCCAAACTCAGTGGCGTTGGCGGCCTCCACGGCCTCCTGTTCGGTGTGGAAGCGAAACAGCGCCGCTACCGGGCCAAAGGTTTCTTCCCGCGCCACGAGCATATGGCCGGTGGCCTCAACCAGCACCGTGGGTTCGTAGAAAGTGCCCCCCAGCGCGTGGCGCTGGCCGCCCACCAGCACGCGGGCTCCCTGCGCCAGCGCATCTGCCACGTGAGCCTCCACCTTCTCCACAGCGGCCTGGTTTATGAGGGGACTCAACTGCACCTCGGCCTCAAAACCGTTGCCGACCTTTAGCTCGCCGACGCGTTCGGCCAGCCGCCGCGCGAATTCGTCGTAGACGCCGTCCTGCACGTAAAAACGGTTGGTGCACACGCAGGTTTGCCCGTTGTTGCGAAACTTAGACGCCACGGCCCCGTCGACGGCCCGCTCCAGGTCGGCGTCGTCGAACACCAGAAAGGGGGCATTGCCACCCAACTCCAGCGACAGTTTCTTCATCGTGGCGGCCGACTGGGCGTAGAGCAGCTTGCCTACGCGCGTCGAGCCGGTGAAAGTGAGCTTGCGCACGAGCGGGTTCGCCGTGAGTTCCGTGCCGATTTGCGCGGCGTCGCCCGTCAGGACGTTGACCACGCCGGCCGGCAGACCCGCCAGCTCGGCCAGCCGCCCCCAGAGCAGCCCACAATACGGGGTTAGCTCGGCGGGCTTGACGACAATGGTGCAGCCAGCCGCCAGCGCGGGGGCCACCTTGCGCGCCAGCATGGAGAAAGGAAAGTTCCAGGGTGAGATGGCTCCCACAACCCCAACTGGTTCCCGGGTCACCAGCAGTTGGCGATTAGGCCACGGAGAGGGAATTATCTCGCCGTTGAGGCGGCGCGCCTCCTCAGCGAACCACTGCACGTAATCGGCCCCGAGCAGCATTTCGCCGCGGGCCTCGGCCAGCGGCTTGCCTTGTTCGAGGGTGAGCATACTCGCCAGCACCTCCGCATTCTGCCGGATTAGCTCCGCCATTTTTAGGAGCAAGCGGGCACGCTCGGCCGCGGCGGTCATCGACCAAGTCCGGAATGCGCCCTGCGCGGCTTCGATGGCGCGGCGCGTTTCGGCGGTGCCCGACCAGGCAATGGTGCCGATGGGCTGCCCGGTGGCAGGGTCTTCGACGGCGTGGGTTGCGCCACTATCGGCCCCCATCCATTCGCCGCCAATGAAATTCTGTTCTTTCAGCCAGCCGGCCGTTTTAACACTTTTTACTGCTGAGAATGTCATCATCTCTGTCCGTGATTTTTGCCCGACCAAGACCTGGCGGAGCGGTGGATGCGGGCCGCGGGTAAATAAACCGGCCCCAGGCGGCGGGTTGCCGGAGGTTGGGTGAGCGTTGGAAACCGGACGCCGCCCAGCGATATCAGCGCCCTGGCAGCCGGGCGAAGGCCGCGTTTTAAGGTATCCGCCTACCTTTAAGCCAGCCTGTTGCCGTGGTTTACGGAGGCCACTGCTCAGTGGGACCCGTAACGTAGGCCTTCGTTGACGCTAATGCGCTATGCTTCACCCGCTCCGCCAACACATTGAAAAAATCACGCCCCTGTCGGATGACGAATTCGCGTACGTCCTGGCCCACTTCAAACCGAAAAAAGTGCGCCGACACCAATTCCTAGTTGAAGAACTGGAACCGGTTCCGCATGAGTTTTTTGTGGTCAAGGGCTGTTTGAAAGCCTTCAATATCGACCGGAATGGGAAAGTGCATATCATTCAGTTTGCCTTGGAAGACTGGTGGATAAGCGACTACCAGGCCTTCTTCCACCAGGTGCCGTCCACCATCCTGCTCAGCAGTTTGGAAGACGGCGAGGTGTTGACCATCACCTTGGCGGACCGGAACAAGTTGTGCGCGGAAATGCACAAAATGGAGCACTTTTTCCGGCTTAAAATCACGGCCTCCTATCTGGCCCTACAGCAGCGCATTCTGGCTGGCATGAACCTGAGCGTGCAAGAGCGGTACGAAAAGCTGCACCAGCTGTATCCAAATCTTGCCCAGCGCGTGCCGAAACAAGACATCGCGGCTTACTTGGGCGTCACGCGGGAAACGCTTAGCCGCCTGGGGCATTCCTAGACGCTTCGGTTTTGCCAAAACCCGGTCCGCTTCATCCGGGACTATTGCTAGAAGCGGGAGTTTGCCACAGCGGTGAGCGGGCGGACGTCGACCACTTCCCGGGAGAGGAGCAGCGGGACGATGGTGCCGAGCACCAGTTGCTGGAAGTGCTCCGTTTCCCGGTGCGTGGCGGCGGCGGCGGGACTGGCATATACTTCGTAGATGTACACCAGATCAGGCTGCGCGGTGCTGACGTGGGGCTGGTAGTAGAGGCAGCCCGGCTCGGCCCGGCTGTGCTCCACGAGTTGCGTGAGGGCCTGGCGAACCACTTCCTCTTGGCCCGGCTGAATCTGCCACTTGACCATCAAAAACACTTTGGTCTCTTCCATTTGCTTGGGGACGGGGTACTGAATAAAATTGAGGAGGATGCCGGAACAGCGCCAGGCCATGCCTAGCGGTAGCAGAAGCATGGCCCGCCTGCTCAGGCGGGCCATGCTTCCACCCTCATTAGTTGCCAGCGGAAGCGGAAGCCGTGGTGGGCTTCGTTGCTTGCAGCAGTTTTATCATGTCCTGAGCGACGGCCGAGGCCGAGGCCGGATTTTGGCCGGTGACCAACAGGCCGTCGACCACGCTCAGGGGTTGCCAAGCTTTCACTTCTTCAAACCGGGCGCCCTGCCCCCGGAGGGCTTTCTCCAGCGAGAACGGCACGTCTTCGGCAGCGTATCCGGCTTCTTCTTCGTCCGTGAAGGCGGAAATTCGCTTGCCGTCGATTAAGTATTTCCCGTTAGAGAGTTTGGCGTTGAGCAGCGCCACCGGCCCGTGGCACACGGCCCCGAGCACCTGGCCGCGCTCATACACTTCCGCCACGGTTTTCTTTACCAAGGGGTCGGTGGCTAGGTCAGCCATCGGCCCGAGCCCGCCGGGAATGAAGACCGCGTCGTAGGCGCTGGCGTCCACCTCGCTCAGCTTACGGCTGTTGTTGAGGCGCGCAAAGCCTTTGCCTTCGTAAAACGCCTTCATCTGCGGGTCCTTGGCGTCGTAGCCGTCGTGCGTAGGGGTGCCGCCTTTGGGCGTCGCAAAATCAATTGTGTACCCCTGCTGGGTGAACTCGTGGTAGGGGTGCGCCACTTCCGAGAAGAAATAGCCGGTTTTGCGATTCTTGGGGCCAATCTCGGCCGTGTTGGTGACGATAAACAGAATGTGCTTCATGGGGTGTGAACGTTGAGAGTGAACTGATTTTTTGGCGGCGGTTGACTGGGCCAGGCTGGCTTGCCCCAGGAGGCCCAGGGCAGCAATGAACAGGAGGGCCTTTTTGAAATTTTTCATGGTCGTCTGCGTGTAGTTGGGTTAATGAATTGCATCCGTAGTAGACAAGCTTTCGGGACACTGCCCTGCTCGTAGGGGATGGGCGCTGCTGAAAGAGAGACCGAATCGCCGGCATGGTTCAGCCGCTCGGTCGGGCGTTCATTCCCCGAGCAGGGCAGAAATCCTGCTGCTTGTTGACAATACAAAGTTGGGGGACCTGACCGGGCGGGCGAAGGAGGCAAATCACAAAATGAATGTGATTTATGTCAAAAGTGACTTGGTGGGCGAACCTCAAAAAGCGTATGAATCCCCTGTAGAACCGCCCCCGTAAGGGCCGCATTGAGTAATTTGGAGGAGTGTTTTCGCCCAGCAGTATACCAGCTTGTGGTCACTTCCAGTTGAGTCACCACCCGCAACTGCTTAACCAATTGCCTAACTTATTTTAATGGTCTCTACGCTAGAAGACGACCGTGAGCGCATCCTGCACCTGCACGGGTTGGGCGTGTCACTGGCCACTATCGCCAACGTGCACTTGAAGTACGGCAAGTACCTCTCGCTGAAAAACTACCTGGCCAAACTACAGCGGCAGCCGAGCTGAAACGCGTCAGCTTAAGGAACCAAGTCGCAGGTTTTTACCCTATTTGTTTAACACCACTCCCCTGGTGCCGTGGAATACCCGCTACTTGCAGCAGGCGTTGGAGCAGCGGCAGGAAGCAGAAGGGCCGCTCAACCCGGACGACGTGGCCCGGCTCTTGCCCTTGCTGCACGAATACGTCAGCATGCTCGGGCCCTTACGATTTCACGCTACCGGAAACCATTGCGGCGGGACAGTTACGACCATTGTGCGCCTGCCCTGGCTCGACGCCGCCAATATGGCCCCCATCGCGTGGTATTTCTGGGCTGCGATGGTACCTGTCGCATCAACGGCGCCACCTTCGACGTGGACGCAAGCGACAGCGCCCAGTTTACGGTCTAGGATATTCTTCGCTCTCTCGACTTCGCCAAATTAACCACTCCTAAATCACCACAGCCCATGCCTCGTCTTCTGCCCCTGGCAAGTTTTGCCGCTGTGTTGTTTCTAGTCGCGCCGGATAGCCGCGGTCAGGAATCCCGGCTGCGCGACTACAACACGGTGGCTTGGTTCGTGTACGTGGGCGACCACCAAGTCGCGGAGAGGTGGGCCGTGCACACCGAATACCAGTGGCGGCGAGTTAACTTTCTAAAGTCCCCGCAACAGCAGTTGGCCCGGGTCGGCCTGGTGCGCACGCTGTCGGACCGGGTGAAGGTATCCGGTGGCTACACCTTCTTTGTGAGTCATCGCTACGGCCGCTACCCGGAGGTGCCCGGCCGCGCAGAGCCCGAGCTCCGCAGCTACCAGGACGTAACGCTGAGCGACCAGCTGGGCCGCCTGGGCCTGGACCACCGCCTCCGGCTGGAACAACGCTGGCTGGGCGCGCGCGATGAGTTCGGCGAAGGACCAGTACAGCAGTGGGAGTACCAGAACCGCATTCGCTACCAGCTTTCGCTGAAGTTTCCGCTGCAAGGTTCAACCATCGACGACAACGAGCTGTATCTCCATGCGCAGGACGAAGTGTTTCTGAGCTTCGGCCGCCACGTGGGTCAGAACGTGTTCAACCAAAACCGCTTATTTGCCGGGCTCGGCTACCAGTTCACCGACGATGCCCAACTGGCGCTAAACTACTACTACCAGGTGCGCTCCCATGGCAGCCCGGACCCGGCGAGCGGCCGGCCGGTGGTGGAGTTAAACCACGGCTTTCGGCTGAACGTGCTGTACAACCTTGATTTCACGGGAGGCAGCGAGAAGTAGCGTTATTATCAGTTGCCAATCAATGCCTTGCTAAAAAGAACGTCATGCTCAGCTTGTCGAAGCACTTTTACTGAATGACAGCGAGCTGCCGCTAGCGCTAGATGAGCATTTGAAAGCCGCTTGGGCTCGCTCAACCTTCTTTATCTCGGCGGACCCGCGCAGCAAAACGGGCTGGCATGCCCAGTACAGCACACCAGCCCATTCTTAGTCGGTCAGCAATCTTAGTGATTGGCCTGGAGCACGGTTTGGGGACTGGCCCAGGTCAGGCCGGGGTAACGGTCGTTGTCGAGCTTCGCATTGTGGCCCTGGAGCATGCTCACCAGGTACTGCATCCCCTGCCAGGGAGCGTTCAGGTCCTGCTCGCCCTCGGGGTGGGCGGTGCGCTGCTGCCGGGTGTAGTCGAGCAGACCCTGCACCGGGCCCATGGGCACCAGGGCAAACTCCTGGCCCGTGGCCTGCTGGCCGGCAGCGGCCAGCTCCTTGGCGCTGAGCTGAAAGGAGGCAATGTGCAGGGCGCGGGGGGCGGCCTCATCCAGGGCGGCGGCGGCGGTGTAGGCCGCGGCGTCGTCCATGGTGGCAAAGTCTATCTTCCAGTCCGGGTTGTCCCAGTAGCCGACCGTCTTTTTCGGGCCGTCGTAGAGCGGCGTGCCGTAGGCGAAGATGCCGTCGAAAGAACCGTTGAAAATGGACGTGGCCCGAATAGGAGCTTTGTCGATGACGTGGTGAAACTCGCGCCGCAAATCGAAGTTGCGGTTGTCGCCGGGTGTTAGGTCCATGTAGTCCACCGCAAAATCCGAGGGAATGAAGCGGGGCACACCGGCTGCCACGGCCGCGTGCAGCAGTTGGGTCTGGCCGTCGACCATGACCTCGCGCAGTCCTTGCAGCGCGGATACCACGCAGACGGCGCCCGTCAGGGCCTGTTGTAGCGCGGTAGAGTCGGTGAGTTCCGCCAGCGCGACTTGCACGCCCTGGGCTTTGAATTCGGCGAGCTTGGCCAGGTCAGTATCGGGGCGAACCAGGGCCCGGACCTGCGCGCCGCGCTGGCGCAGCGCCTTTACGATGCGGCCACCGAGGTTACCGGAGCCGCCGGCAACGACGACTAAAGGGTTGTTTTCCATAATCAGAAATGGTTAGGGGTGAGAGCAGGGCCGCGGCCGGCGTAGGTCACGGCCCTGCTCGGAAGTAGGACAAAGGTCCGCTCCCTACCTCCCCCTTAATCGTCTGATTATTGCTATTTATCGGGGCATTCTTGCTGTTTTAGGTGGTTAGGCTTAAACACGCTCGCCCAAGCGCCCCAGGCCTGTTTGCAGAGGCCTGGGGCGCTTGGGCGAAAAATCAACTTAATCAGCTTAGTGGCCAACGAGCCAAAGCCGCTGGAAGCGGACGGGTTAGCCGCGGGCCAAGCGCACAACTGCTTTCCCAAAGCATCCGAATGCGCTGCAGGAGCAAGGCACGAACCAGCGGCGACTGTCGGGTCGCCTCCGTCGGCGAAGCGCCCCCGGTGCCCACATCGTTGTAGTGGGCAATAATGCCACAGACCGGTACGTGGGCGTGGTTGTTAAGAAGCGGTAGTACGGCGTCGAACACAGGGCCGCCCATGTTCTCGAAATAGATGTCGATGCCACCGGGCACCGCCGCCCGTAGCGCGGCGGTGAAATCAAGCGCGCGCAGGTCGACGCACGCATCGAAGCCCAGGGTATCGACTACGTAGCAGCACTTATCTTCGCCCCCGGCAATGCCCACTATGAGGCACCTGTGCCGCGACGCCTGGCCACCCGCTACGACAAGCTCGACGCTTCCTTTCAAGCCTTTCTCTGCGCCCGACTCTAGTCTTTCTATCTTGACTGAGAACACCCCCTAGAGCGACCCCTGCTACTGGCCGCCGTTGGTGCGATTAATGAGGCCGGCGAAAGCACTGCGCGGGAGCAGCCAGCGCAGAAAATATACCAGCTTGGGCTGCGCGCCGGCCAAAAAGCGCGGCTGGGTGCCGCCTTAAACACCACAGCGGCCACCGATTCGGGCGAGGCCGCTTTCGCGTAACTGGCCAGCGTTTGCTCGTGCGCCCGCTGGGCGTAGGGGTTGTAAGCCGGGGCCGGCACGTACTGAATGGACTTTTCAAAATCGCTGCGCACGGTACCCGGCACGATGGTGCGCACCTGGATGTTGAACTGCCGCACCTCGTACTGCAAGCCCTCCATGAAGCCTTCCACCGCAAACTTGGTGGCGTTGTAGATGCTGTAGAGCGGAAAGGCGATGTGCCCGCCCACGGAGGTCGTGGTCAAAATGAGTCCCGCTTTTCGCGCGCGGAAGTGGGGCAGCACCGCCCGCGTCACGTTCAGCACCCCGTACACGTTCGTGTTGAATTGCTGATGCACCTGCTCGGGGCTGAGGGCCTCGAAGGCTCCGGCCAGGGCGTAGCCCGCGTTGTTGAAGAGCACGTCCAGCCCCCCGAACGCCCGCAGAGTAGCCGCGACGGCGCCCTCGATGCTGGCTACGTCCAGCACATCGAGGCGCAGGATGAGCACGTTGGCTTGGTTGCGCAGGGCGGCCGGGGCCTGGTCGGGGCGGCGCATGGTGGCGATGACCTGCCAGCCGCGCTGGGCAAAGTACTGGGCCGTGGCTTGGCCAATGCCGGCGGAAGCGCCGGTAATCAGAATCGTTTTTTCCGGGGTAGTTGCCATGGTAGTGATAGTCAGTGGTTACCTTGACAAAGGTGCCCAGGCTTCAACCCGGCTCGTTAACGACTTTCAAACCAGTATTGGCCGAAATCAAACCCGGCGCACTGCCGAGGGCGTGTACTGCGCGTGCTGCTTGAAAAAATGGGTGAAATGGGTCTGGTCATCGAAGCCCAAACAGTAGCCGACGGTGCCTACCGACCAGTCGGTGTGCAGCAGCAGGGCGCGGGCTTCCTGCACCAGACGCTGGGCTAGCAGCTGCGAAGTGGTTTTGCCCGTGGCGGCCTTCAGCACCCGGTTAAGGGAATTAACGTGCACGGCTAGTTGGTCGGCAAAGGCCTGGGCGGTGTGCAGCTCCAGCCGCTGGGTGGGCGAAACGATGGGAAACTGCCGGGCCAGCAACGCCAGAAACGAGGCCGCCAACCGGCCGGCCGCCGTGGCCTCGGGGGCTGCCGGCAGCGCGGCCGGCGCCAGCTTTAGGGCCCCGTGCACGCACTCCATCAGGTAGTAAAAAAGCAGCTCGTACTTCAAGGCGTAGTCCGAGGCCTGCTCGGTCAGCATCTTCTCGAAGAGCGCGCCGAATGTAGTGGTCTGCGCCGCATTGAGGAGAAAGAAGGGCCGCCGCTCGGGCTGAAACACGGCCAGGGCGGTCGGGTGCAGGCGGGTGTGGGCCGGCAAAAAGTCCGCGGTAAATACGCAGCAGTAGCCGCTATAGGGCAGTTCGTGCAGCTCCCAGCCGTAGGGCACCTGCGCGTTGGTAAACACCAGCGCGAACTCGCCGGGCGCGAGCCGTGCCTGCTGGTCGCCGTAGTGGTAGGTGGCGTGCCCGGTGCCGAGCATGATTTTGTAGAAATCCCGGCGCCCGTACACCGCCGCTAGGTCGGTCTCGGCGGGAAAATCTTCCAGCCGGAACACGGCAAAATGTCCCCCGCCCCGCCGTCGGTCCGGCAGGGGCTGGTGGAGTTTGGCGGCGTAAAAGTTTGGTAGGGTCTGCGTGGGAGCCATTATACGGACTTAAACCATTTCAGTGGACAGAAAGATTACCAGCGGGCGCAGCGGAAGTCGGGGCGCACCTCGTTGGCAAACAGCTCTGGCTGCTCGCCGGTCAGTTCGACGAAGCCGCCTTCCCGCTTGTAGGATTCCTAGGAGCCGCCCCCGGCATACGCGACGCGGATGAGCACTTCTCCCGCACCGACCTTGAACACTTACTGGCAACTGGACTTAAAGCACATCCAGGCCGCCGAAGCAGTCAATCGTCACCGCATTCATCTCTTGCGGCAACGGCCCATTTTTTTTGATCATGGTTTTGGGGTTGTTAAATCTGACAGTGCATTCAGTTTCAAGACCGCGCCGCCAGTCTGCTTGAGCCGGGCGTGATAGGCGGCGTAATCGAGCAGTTGGTAGGGGAAGTAGAGTCCGGGGAGAATCGCCGGAGCCCCATTGAGGCCGATGAGGCGCTCCAGAATCATGGCAACTCCCAGTCCGGTCAGCGGGGCCGTTCCTTGGGAATGGACGACCGCATGACGGGTGCGCAGCGGTTGGCCCGCATGGTCTTCCCCGGTAAGTTCGATGACGATTTCGGTTGACATCGGCTCGCCGCGGCGGCGCGTAGAGCTGACCCCACTTGCGATGTTGAATTGGACGTTGCGCGCGCCGGTCGCACTGGCCAAACCCACGACGTCGATGGACGAGAAGCCGGAAGCTGCCATCTCCGTCCCGTCCACGGCGGGGAACGAGGTCTGGGCCTGGTCGTCGGCGCGCCAGATGTAAGCGTTATCGCGGCGGGTAAGTGCGGCGGGCATCATCTTGTTTAAATGCTCGAAGTCCGCGGCCACCGCCGGCCCGCCCGTGTCCTGCTCGTCGACCAGCGCGCCAATGGTAATGTCGTGGATCTGGCTGAATTCTTTGGCCAGTTCGAGCGTGGGGACCGTCGTGGCGCCCACGAGCCATTCGTAGCCGAGCACAATGGGGGCCGCGTCGGGCTGGTGCATATAGGCGGCAATTTCAGGGGCAATTTCGAAGACCCCCGACGAGATGCTCAGGTGCGGCACCTGACGGGCCTGCGCAAACCGCATTCCAGCGAGCGTATGGTCCATATAAAAGAGGGCAACGGCGCCGACCGAACGTTCACCTAGGCCGAGGTCGGCAGCAGTCAGGTCGAGCACTATGCCTTCGGCGTGGCCGAACTCGGCCGCGGCGGCCTCGGCCTTGGCTAGGTCGCGCCCGCCAATGAGGAGCGGTACGTCAGGATGGGCGGCGCGCAAGAGCCGGGCTGTTTCGCGGCCGATGGCGCCGGAGCCGCCGATTAAAAGAATGGGAGCGAGTGACATGTTGTAGCCGGAGATTGTTGATTACTTTCGACAAAGATAACCTACAATACGTAACTTACAATTTGCAGGTTACAAAGTGTAAGTTAATAACTGTAGGCACAACAAGCACCATAGCTCGACAATGAAGCAAGATTCGCAATTACAGGCGCAGAAGGCGGTTTCGGGCCGGCTCTCCAAGGCAGCCCGGCGGCTTCAGCTACTCGATGTAGCCCTCGATATTGTGCGTGAGGAAGGGGCCGATGGGCTGACCCTGGGGCGCTTGGCCACGCGAGCTGGGGTTTCCCGCCCCATTACTTACGAGCACTTCGGCACTCGCTCGGGGCTGCTGGCCGAACTCTATAAGTCGCTCGACCAGCAGCAGGTACAATCCCTGCGGGAGGCCATACAGCGCGTTCAACAGAACTTGAGCGATACGGCTGACGTGCTTGCGACCGCCTACATCCACTGCGCCGCCGATACCAGTGGTGAGATCTACGCGGTGCGCGCGGCGCTTTCAGGTAGCGAAGAAATGGGCGCGGTGCACCGAGAGCTGCTCTTCGGCTACGTGCAACTGTTTGCCGAGGTGCTGTCGCCTCACAGCCTGCTCTCCCCCGATGAATTGCACCGGCGCTGCGTTGGGTTGGTCGGGGCAGGCGAGGCCCTCTGCTTGCTGATGAAGGGAGAGCAGTGCCCCGAGCCGAAAGCGGCGACAACGTTTGCCGCCCTGATTCGGTGCGGACTTCAGGCGCCTGCGTCTTAAATTATATACGATTTATTCAGTATACAGAGTGGTATTAGTGCTAAGACAGAAATTCTCGTCAAGAAAATCAGAAGCGGGCTATTATTTCATAAAAACGTGGTTGGTCGAGGCAAACTGCCAGCACTATGCCAAGCGTCTGAGCTAAATGCCAAGCGCACCAGCCAGATAGTATAGTGCTTTAGCGTAAGCATAAATAAGCGGGCACCCCCACATTGCAGTGCCCACCTGAAATTAGTGGTGCTTCGCAGCAATACATTCTCTTGTTTGGCGCGGCTGTTTGCTTGGCAACTTATTAGCTGCTGGACGCTGCAAGAAATGCTGATTGGGCGCGCTCGCGTCCGTGGGCATGGCCACCCCGGTGCGGCGCGTAACTAGGTTTAGAATGGTCACCAGCACGGCTTGGATGAGGAGGTGAGCGAAAACCCACCCGGCCGGGCCACGCGGTGTCTACTCCCAGATGTTGTTAGCGTCTGTGAGAATAAGGGGCGCGCCGTCCGTGACCACGATAGTGTGCTCGTGCTGGGCCACGAAGCTGCCGTCCCTGGTTTTCATCGTCCAGCCGTCGCTTTGCTGGTCAACGTAGGTGGCGCGGGTGGAAATAAACGTCTCTACCGCGACGACCGAATGCGTGCGAAACCGTTGGGTATTGAACCGGTCGTGGAAGCAGGCGATTTCCTTGGGTGCCTCATGCAGAGCGCGGCCAATGCCGTGGCCCACCAGGTTTTTGATGACGTTGAAGCCCTTTTTTTGGCTTCTCGCTCGATGAGCCCTTCAACTTTGTTGATGCGGACGCCGCCTTTAATGTGTTGCAGCGCCTGCCGCAGAATTTGCCGCGAGGCATCAACCAGCGGCAGGTGGCGGTGCACGTCGTCCCCAAGCACAAACGAGCCGCCGTTGTCGGCCCAGTAGCCATCCAGCTCCGCCGACACGTCAATGTTGAGCAGGTCGTCCTCCTGCAGCAGGCGCTGGGGCGAGGGAATGCCGTGGGCCGCTTCCTGGTTCACACTGATGCACGTCCAGCCGGGAAAGCCATAGGTCAGCTTCGGGGCAGATTTGGCGCCCAGTTCGGCCAACAAGTGTCCGCCGTACTCGTCCAGTTCGTGGGTGCTCATACCGGGGCAGGCGTGTTCGAGCATCTGCCGCAGCGTGGCAGCGACGTCCCGGCTGATGCGTTGGAGTCCGAGTAATTCGGCGTGGGACGTGATGGACATAGGACGGAAAGGGATGAAGGGCGGTGGGCAGCGGCATCACCCAGCAACCGGGAAGCTGCCAAGCCGGGGCAAAAAATAACGCTTTTCAAGCGCGACGAAAGCAGCTACCGGCTCTACGCAACGAACGGCGGTTGGTGCAAACCTTACGGCGGCGCAATGGGAGCGCACTTACCTTTTGGATTAACCGTTTACCCAAGGCCATTCCTGCACCGTTTGTAATCAACGCACCGGCTCATGGGTTAAGCCATGCCACAGCCGGTAAGATAGCACGTTCTGCCAGTCCCGAATAGTTAGTAAGCGGTGCCGACGGGCCGGAGGCGGCGGGCCCGGTCGTGACGGGGTTGAGCACTGCTGAATGGTTTGAATAGCGTATCTTCGGGCTATGCAAGAATCAATGAGCCTTGAGCAGTTTTACCGGGCCAAGATGCAGTGGATGCCCGCGAACCTCCAGCAGGACCTGGGCCACTTCAACGTCTTCCGCGCGGACGAGTACGTGGGGCCGCAAGCCCGCCCGATTCCCTACTCGCGCAAGGATTTCTACAAAGTCAGCCTGGTGCTGGGCCGCAACCGCTACCACTACGCCGATAAGGTCGTGACCATTGAGCAGCCGGCGCTGCTGTTTGCCAACCCGCTCGTGCCTTACCACTGGGAACCCCTGGACGGGCCGCAGGGGGGCTCTTTCTGCATTTTCACTGAGGCGTTTTTGCCCCTGACCCCGGCCGGGGCGCGGGCCAGCTTTCCCGTGTTTGAGCCTGGTGGCCAGCCCATTTACTTGCTTGCCGACGCGCAGCGCGCCACGACGGCGGCCATTTTCGAGAAGATGCTCGCCGAAATCGATTCGGATTATGCTTTTAAATACGACCTGCTGCGCGCCTACGTGCTGGAATTGATTCACGGGGCCCAGAAGCTGGCGCCCGCCACGACGCTTTACCGTACCGGCAGCGCCGCCACGCGCATCGCCTCGCTGTTTACCGAGCTGCTGAGCCGGCAGTTTCCGATTGAGTCGCCGCGGCAGCGGGTGCGCTTGCGCACGGCCCAGGCCTTTGCCTCGCAGCTCTCGGTGCACGTCAACCACCTCAACCGGGCCCTGAAAACGGTGACCGGCAAGACCACCACCCAACTGCTGGCCGGGCGCCTGGTGCAAGAAGCGCAGGCCCTACTCCAGCACACCGACTGGTCGGTGGCCCAGGTGGCCTACTGCCTGGGCTTCGAGGAACCGGCCCACTTTGCCACCTTTTTCCGCCTGCACACGGGGCGAGTGCCCTCGGCGGCGCGCATGGTTTGATTTTCGTAGGCATTGGTTTGAATGCGGTAGGAGAGGCGAGGTAAGGACCCCGGACCTTTGTGGGGTACTTATTTCACCTCTATCATGCCCACTCACCCAACCTCCGGCATTGCCGGCAAAGTCATTGCCATTACCGGCGCCAGCAGCGGCATTGGCGAAGCCGCCGCCCGCCACCTGGCCGCCCACGGCGCGCACGTCGTGCTCGGGGCCCGTCGCACTGCCAACCTCGACGCCATTGTAGCCGACATTACGTCCGCCGGCGGCCAGGCCCGCGCCGCGGCTCTCGACGTCACTGATGCCGGCCAGGTAGCGGCCTTCGTGGCCTTCGCCCAGGCCGAGTTTGGCCGCCTCGACGTGCTGGTGAGCAACGCCGGCGTCATGCCGCTCTCCCTGCTGGAGCAGGGCAAAGTTGCGGAGTGGGACCAGATGGTGGACGTGAACCTCAAGGGCGTGCTCTACGGCATTGCCGCCGCGCTGCCTGTGTTTCAGGCCCAGAACTCCGGGCATTTCGTCCACATCACGTCCGTGGGCGACCGGTGGGTGGGGCCCACCTCGGCCGTGTACAGCGCCACCAAGTTTGCCGTGCGCGCCCTCACCGAAGGCTTGCGCCAGGAAGTGAGCGACACCATCCGCGTGACGACGGTGGCGCCGGGGGCCGTGGAATCGGAGCTGCCCAACGCCATTTCCGACCCCGAGCTGCGCCGGGCCGCCATCGAGCAGTTCCGGGTGCACCTGCTGCCGGCCGAGGCCATTGCCCGCGCCATTGCCTACGCCGTGGCCCAGCCCGCCGATGTGGACGTGAACGAGCTGGTGGTCCGCCCCGTCGGCCAGAAAGCCTATTAACCCGAGCGGGGTGGGAGCTTCTCCGTTCCTACCCCCCTAACTACTAACTACTAGCC
>CAXUEM010000020.1:0-17951 GCA_964249885.1 uncultured Hymenobacter sp.
ACCGTGGCCACCGTGCTGGAAAATGCCAAGGACCGGTCCCGCATTCCGGTGTACACCTCCGGCTGCGTGACGAAGAACCGCGAGGGCAAGGAGCTGGCGGAAATCGAGGGCATGCGCGGCCTCGGTGTACGGATGCTCACCGACGACGGCGATACCACCAGCGACCCGGCGGTGCTGCTGCGGGCCATGCAGTACGCCACCGAGTTTGGGATATTTTTCGCCAGCCACTGCGAGGTGCCGGAGCTGGCCGGGCCGCGCGCCCTCAACGAAGGCGTAATGAGCTACCGGCTCGGCATCAAGGGCTCGCCGGCGTGTGCGGAGGAAATCATCATCGACCGCGACATTCGCCTGGCCCATGCCGCAGGCGCACACGTGCACATCCAACACGTGTCCAGCAAGCTCGGCATGGAAACCATCCGCTGGTGGAAATCCCGCGGCGACGTGAAGGTGACGGCCGAAGTGGCCCCGCACCACCTGTTGTTCACCGATGAGCACATCGGCGACTACGACACGAACTACAAGATGAACCCGCCGCTGCGCACGCAGGCCGATTGTGACGCGCTGCTCGAGGGCCTCAAAGAAGGAGTGTTCGACCTCATTGCCACCGACCACGCGCCGCACACGCCGTTCGAAAAAGCCCAGGACTTCATCAGCGCGCCCAACGGCATCACCGGCCTGGACACGGCCTTGGTGTCGCTCTACCACCACTTTGTTGAGCCCGGAAAATTTGGGTGGGACTTGGTGGTGAAGCGCTACTCGGCGGAGCCCCGCCGCCTGATGGGCCTGCCGGTAGCCGCCATTGAAGTCGGCCAAGAAGCCAACTGCGTCTTGTTCGATACCGAAGCGGAAACCACCTTCACGAAGGAGTTCATGAAATCCAAATCCCAGAACACGCCCTTCATCGACCAGACGCTGCGAGGCCGGGTAGACCTGGTGATTTTGGGCACGGAAATCCTGCTGGAGCGCGAACAGCTGGTTGAGTTGTCTGAAAAATAGTCGTCCGTCATGCTTCGACTCCGCTCAGCATGACGACCTAGTATCTGCATTTTAAGCATTTGCCCCCGTCCACAAGGCATACCATGAGTACCCTTCTTTCATCCGACGTCTCCAACTCAACTGCCGCCCCAGGCAAGCCCCTGGTCGGCATAGTGATGGGCTCCAGCAGCGACTGGGATACCATGCAGCACGCCGTGCAAATGCTCGCGGACTTCGGCGTGGCCCACGAAGCGCGCGTGGTGTCGGCCCACCGCATGCCCGACGACTTGTTTGCCTACGCCGAACAAGCCGGCCCGCGCGGCTTGCAGGCCATCATTGCCGGCGCGGGGGGGGCCGCCCACCTGCCGGGCATGATGGCCGCCAAAACCACGGTGCCCGTGCTGGGAGTGCCGGTGGCCAGCCGCCATTTGCAGGGGGTCGATTCGCTGCACAGCATCGTGCAGATGCCCAAAGGGGTGCCCGTGGCCACGTTTGCCATTGGCACGGCCGGGGCAGCCAATGCCGCGCTGTTCGCCGTCAGCATGCTGGCCCTGCACGACCCGGGCCTGGCGGCCAAGCTGCTGGCGTTTCGCGCCGAACAAACCGAAGTCGCTCGCGCCATGACGCTGCCGATATGAACGCCAATATTCACGATATAGCCATGACTCCTGTTTTCCCGGGCAGTGAGGACTCCACGGGCCAGAAGGCGACCCTGGGGGTGATGGGGGGCGGCCAACTGGGCCAGATGTTTGTGCATGCCGCCCAACGCCTGGGCTACTTCACCGCCGTGCTGGAGCCGGATGCGCAAAGTCCGGCCGGACTGGTGAGTCATCACCACATCCAAACCAAATACGACGACCCGGCCGGGCTGGCGCAACTAACCCAGCTGTGCCAGGCCATCACCACGGAGTTTGAAAACGTGCCCGCCCGGGCCCTGCAAACGCTGGCGCAAACTCGCCCCGTGGCGCCGGGCGCGGCCGTGGTGGGCATTGCCCAAAACCGCATCGAGGAAAAAGCGCACTTCGCGGCCTGCTCCGATGTGTCGGGGATAAGCTGCGGGCCCTATGCGGTGATTGAAACGCCGGCTCAGCTACAAGCCGTGCAGGCCGACCGCGCGGATTTGCTGCCCGGCATCCTGAAAACTGCGCGCCTGGGCTACGACGGCAAGGGCCAAGTCCGCGTCAAGACCGACCAGGAGTTGGCCGCCGCTTGGGCGGAGTTGGGCGGCGTGGCCTGCGTGCTGGAAAAAATGCTGCCGCTAACAGCTGAGTGTTCGGTGCTGGTGGCGCGCGGCTGGGACGGGCAAGTCGTCAGCTTCGCCCCGCAGCGCAACGTGCACGTTGATGGGATTTTGGCTGTGACCCACGCGTATGAAGGCAGTATGCCGCCCGCCCTGGCCGATACAGCCCGCGACGCGGCCGTTTCCATTACGCAGCATCTGGGCTACGTCGGGGTGCTGTGCGTCGAGTTTTTTGTGGTGGACGACGGCAGCGCGCATGGCAACCTGGTGGTCAACGAGATGGCGCCGCGCCCGCACAACAGCGGCCACTACACCCTGGATGCCTGTGATGCGTCGCAGTTTGACTTGCAGGTTCGGGCCATGGCGGGCTTGCCCCTGCCGACGCCGCGCCAGCACTCGCCGGCCATCATGCTCAACCTGCTGGGCGAGGTGTGGTTTGACGCGGGCGGCAAGCGGCGGGAGCCGGATTGGACTGCCGTGTTGGATTTGCCGGGCACGCACCTGCATTTGTACGGCAAGCTGGAAGCGCGCCCCGGCCGCAAGATGGGCCACCTTACCATCACCGGCCCGGATATCGCCGGGGTCAAAACCGTGGCGCGGCGCGCCGCGGTTTTGCTTGGCTTGCCGGGGCGGGATTTCATCTAAATGCGGTTTGTGTTACGCAAACATTCACCTGTAACGGTCATGCTGAGCGCAGTCGAAGCATGACATTCTGCCTACTTCTTAAATAGTTTCATCCCTCATGACTCAGTCAGTAAAACTCATTCTCGAAGACGGCACCGAAATCGAAGGCCAGTCCTTCGGGGCCTTTACCTCCGTCGCGGGCGAAGTGGTGTTCAGCACGGCCATGACGGGCTACCCCGAAAACCTGACCGACCCCTCCTTCGCCGGCCAGATTCTGGTGCTCACCACCCCCATGGTGGGCAACTACGGCGTGCCCGGCGAGGAGCTCTACGAGTCGATTTCCCGCATTTTCGAGTCTGACAAGATTCACGTGGCCGGGCTCGTGGTGAACTACTACTCCGAGGAGCACAGCCACTGGAACGCGGCCAAAAGCCTCGGCGACTGGCTCAAGGAGTACAACATTCCCGGCATTTGCAACGTGGACACCCGCCGGCTCACCAAGCAGCTGCGCGAGCAAGGTGCCCTGCTGGGCAAAATCGTGGCCGCGGACGACGTGCCCTTCTACGACCCCAACCAGGAGAATCTCGTGGCGCAGGTCAGCCAGCCGGGGGTGCAGCGCTACGGCAGCGGCCAGCACAAAATCGTGCTCGTGGACTGCGGCACCAAAACCAACATCCTGCGCTGCTTCTTAGAGCGCGACGTCGAGCTCATCCGCGTGCCCTGGGACTACGACTTCACCCGACTCGACTACGACGGCCTGTTCCTGAGCAACGGCCCCGGCGACCCCAAAACGTGCGCTGCCACCATCCGGCACCTGCAAAAAGCTCTGACGCAGGACCGGCCCATCTTCGGCATCTGCCTGGGCAGCCAGCTCATGGGCCTGGCCGCGGGCGGCGACACCTTCAAGCTCAAGTACGGCCACCGCAGCCACAACCAGCCCGTCAAGCTCAGCGGCACGCAGCGCTGCTACATCACCAGCCAGAACCACGGCTTCGCCGTGGACCCCGCCACGCTGCCCGCCGAGTGGGACATGCTGTTCGAAAACCTGAATGACGGCACCTGCGAAGGCATCAAGCACCAGACCAAGCCCTTCTTCTCCACCCAGTTTCACCCCGAAGCAGCGGGCGGGCCGCAGGACACGGAGTTTCTGTTTGATGACTTTTTAACGGCGGTAGCGGAGTATAAGGCGACTAAATAGAACGACTGGAAAAGAACGTCATGCTGAGAGAAGCGCAGCGAAGTCGAAGCATCTCTACCGTGTGAGTAATCAAGCTGGACCGGACGATGGAGTCAGTCAGCGGGAGAGATGCTTCGCCTGCGCTGCGCTCCGCTCAGCATGACGTTAAATATTGACACGACCTTTCGGTCTGTTACCCAACCCTTAGAATGAACAAACCCAACAAAGTCCTCATCCTCGGTTCCGGCGCCCTCAAAATTGGCGAGGCCGGGGAATTTGATTACTCTGGCTCGCAGGCGCTGAAGGCGCTGAAGGAGGAAGGCATCCGCACCGTCCTTATCAACCCCAACATCGCCACGGTGCAGACCTCGGACGGCATGGCCGACGACGTGTACTTCCTGCCCGTGACGCCCTTCTTCGTGGAGGAAGTCATTAAAAAAGAGCAGCCCGATGGCATTCTGGTGGCCTTTGGCGGGCAGACGGCGCTGAACTGCGCCGTGGCCCTGTTTCGCGCCGGCGTGTTTGAGAAGTATAACGTGCAGGTGCTGGGCACGCCGGTGCAGAGCATCATCGACACCGAGGACCGGGACATCTTCAAGGACAAGCTGGCCCAGATTGGCGTGCTCTGCGCTCGCAGCGTGGCCGTGACGACCATGGAAGACGCCCTGAAGGCTGGCGAAACCATCGGCTTCCCCATCATCGTGCGGGCCGCGTTTGCGCTGGGCGGGCTGGGCAGCGGCTTCGCCAACAACATGGACGAGCTGCGCGCCCTGGCCCGGCAGGCCTTCACGACCTCGGACCAGATTCTGGTGGAAGAGTCCTTGAAGGGCTGGAAGGAAGTAGAGTACGAAGTGGTGCGCGACCAGTTTGATAACTGCATCACGGTCTGCAACATGGAGAACTTCGACCCCATCGGCATCCACACCGGCGAGAGCATCGTGGTGGCCCCTTCGCAGACCCTGAGCAACCGCGAGTACCACAAGCTGCGCAGCATCGGCATCCAGACCATCCGCCACCTGGGCATCGTGGGCGAGTGCAACATCCAGTACGCGCTGGACCCCGTGTCGGAGGATTACCGCGTGATTGAGGTGAACGCGCGCCTCTCCCGCTCCTCGGCGCTGGCCTCGAAGGCCACGGGCTACCCGCTGGCCTTTGTGGCCGCCAAGCTGAGTTTGGGCTACTCGCTCTCGGAGCTGAAAAACAGCGTGACGCAGACCACGTCGGCCTTTTTTGAGCCAGCGCTGGACTACGTGGTGGTGAAGCTGCCGCGCTGGGATTTGGGCAAATTCTCGGGCGTGAACCGGCAGATTGGCTCGGCCATGAAGAGCGTAGGCGAGGTCATGGCCATCGGCAAGTCGTTTGAGGAAGCCATTCAGAAGGGCCTGCGCATGCTGGATACCGGCCGGCGCGGCTTTGTGGCCAACCGGCCCGAGGACGTGGACCAAGCCACGATTGACCAGCTCCTGAGCGAGCCCAACGAGGAGCGCATCTTCGCCATCAACCACGCCTTCGAGGCCGGCTACACGCTGGAACAGGTGCACGCGCTCACCAAGATTGACAACTGGTTTTTGCAGCGCCTGTTCACCATCTTCCAGCTGGGCCAGCAGCTGGCTGCCGGCCGCACCACCGGCCTGGAGGCGTTGGAAACTAAGCTCTTGCGCGAGGTAAAGAAAGCTGGCTTCTCGGACCAGCAGCTGGCCGTGCTGCTGCTGGGTGAGAACAGCCCCACCAACAATGTCAAAGCCAACGAGCTGCGGGTGCGGGCTCACCGCCTGGCCCTGGGCGTGCGGCCCGTGGTGAAGCAGATTGACACGCTGGCCGCCGAATTTCCGGCCCAAACCAACTACCTCTACGCCACCTACCACGGCACCGAGCACGACCTAGAACCCGAAACCGACAAGTCGGTGGTGGTGCTGGGCTCGGGCGTGTACCGCATCGGCTCGTCGGTGGAGTTTGACTGGTGCGGCGTGCAGGCCGTGCAGACGGTGGCCGCGGAAGGCTACAAGTCCATCATCATCAACTACAACCCCGAAACCGTCTCGACCGACTACGACGTGAGCGACCGGCTCTACTTCGACGAGCTGAGCTATGAGCGGGTGATGGACATTCTGGAATTTGAGCAACCCAACGGCGTGATTCTGAGCACCGGCGGGCAGATTCCGAACAACATCGCCACCCGCCTGGAGCAGGCCGGCGTGCCCATCCTGGGCACTGCGGCAGCCCGCATCGACGAGGCCGAGAACCGCCACAAGTTCAGCAGCATTCTGGACGAGCTGGGCATCGCGCAGCCCCGCTGGAGCGAGCTGACTACGATGGCGGCCATCTACGACTTTGTGCAGGAAGTCGGCTTCCCGGTGCTAATTCGGCCGAGCTACGTGCTGTCGGGCGCGGCCATGAACGTGGTATCGAACCGGCCGGAGCTGGAGGAGTACCTGGCCCTGGCGGCCGCCGTCAGCGCCGAGTACCCGGTGGTGGTGTCCGAATTCTTACAGGAAGCGAAGGAAATTGAGCTCGATGCCGTGGCCGACCACGGCGAAATCGTGAGCTACGCCATTTCCGAGCACGTGGAGTTTGCCGGCGTGCACTCCGGCGACGCCACCATGTACTACCCGCCGCAGCGCGTGTACGTGGGCACCGTGCGCAAGCTGAAAATCATCGCCGAGAAGATTGCCCGGCGCTTTGAAATCAGCGGCCCGTTCAACATCCAGTTCCTGGAGAAAAACCGCGAAATCCGGGTGATTGAGTGCAACATCCGCGCCTCCCGCTCCTTCCCATTCGTCTCGAAAGTCTCGGGCCACAACCTCATCCAGAAGGCCACGCAGGTGCTGCTGGGCAAGAAAGTGGCGCGCGACGACAGCGAGCGGGTCTACGACCTGCCCTTCGTGGGCGTGAAGGCCCCGCAGTTCTCCTTCACCCGCCTGCCCGGCGCCGACCCCGTGCTGCGCGTGGACATGGTGAGCACCGGCGAAGTGGGCTGCCTGGGCGACACCGCCGAAGAAGCCCTGCTTAAATCCATGCTGAGCGTGGGCTACAAAATTCCGCAGAAAACCGTGCTGATTTCCGGCGGCCCGCTCACCTCCAAAGTGGCCCTGCTCTCGGCCACGGAACTACTCGTAAAGAAGGGCTACACCATTTACGCCACCCAGGGCACCCACCGCTTCTTCGCTGAAAACGGCATCCACAGCAGCCTCCTTTTCTGGCCCAATGAACCGCAGGAACCCAACGTGCTCACGTATCTGAAGGAAAAGAAAATCGACCTGGTCATCAACATCCCCAAAAACCTGTCGAAAGGCGAGTTGGACAACGACTACAAAATCCGCCGCACGGCCGTGGATTCCGGGGTTGGCTTGCTGACCAACGCGCGGCTGGCCAAAGCGTTTATTCAGGCCTTCTGCACGTTGGAGATGAAGGACTTGAAGATTAAGAGCTGGAACGAGTACAAGGCCATGTAGGGCGGGATTTAGCTTCGCTGTTCTTCGGGTGTAGTCCGCGTGCAGCCCGGCGCGTCTGGTCAAGCTCTTCGCACCGAGCCGCCTGCGCAGCGCTACTACTGCGCCAGCAGGGGGTGCGCTTCAAAATACTGCCACACCCAGCGCAGCACGGCCACTCCGCCCCAGGCCACCAGCCCCGACACGACCACGAATACCAATAGCAGCAGCGCTACCAGTCCCTTACCGCTGCCGGCGTGCCGGCCCTCGGCGTAGTGGCGGCGCAGCAGGGCCACGTTGCGCTCGTTGCTTTTGTAGGCGAAGTCGAAGATGTTGCCCACCAGCGGGATGGCGCCGACGATGGTGTCGAGCAGAATATTGAGGGCCATGCGCACCACTACGGCCCCGCTGGCCCCGTGGCGCAGCATGGTCAGCAGCAGGGCGCCCGAAATGGCGAAGGTGGACAGGTCGCCGACCACCGGCAGCAAGCCCAGCAGGGGGTCGAGGCCGAAGCGAAACTTGGTGCCGGGCAGCTGAAACTGGCTGTCCATAAGGCGGGCCACGCCGGCCACCCAGCGCAGGCGCTCATCGGTTTCGGAAGAAGAAGGCACGGCGGGCGGCAGGGAGGCAGGCATGAGCAGAGAGAAGAATACCGACTGCTATACGCCCCGGCGGCGCTCAAGGTCGCGGCCGGCTGGCTAGACGGAAAGCCAAAACCTATCCGAGCCGCAGCCGTTCTGCCAGTTTGCGGCCCTTCTGTTATTTTCTTTTCTTCGATGCGCTACTTATCCCTCCTTCCGCTCGCGCTGCTGCTGGGCTGCGCCACCACCGACCAGCCCGCCGCCGAGGCCCAGTCGCCCACGGCGACTTCTTACCTGTCGGTAAACCGCGCTTTTGACGTGCCGGCCCTGCTGGGCCTGAACGCCAACGAAATAGACCGGCCCCTGACCACCTCTTCCGTCATGCCCAACCGCGACCTGACCCCGCGCCAGGAAACCAGCGGCGCCACGGAATCCATGTACACATACTGGCGCGACACGACGGCCCTGGTTGTGAGCTTCGACCCGGCCACGCTGCGAGTGAACAGCTTTTTTGTCAAAACCAAGTCCGGCCTCACGCCGGACTACAACACGCTGCTGCGGCTGGTGGGCGTGAGCCGCTACGACAAGCGCCTGACCATCGAGCCCATGGCCTCGCTGAGCAATCCGCAGTATTACACCGGCGTGAAAATAGTACCAGTGCAGCGCTAGCGTTGCCGCACTGTTTAGGTACAAATGCTCGTAGTAGCTCAGTGGTTAACTATTGCTTGGTTTGTCGTAAAAGCGTTGTCGCACATGCCGTAGCAGCCGCTGAGCAGCGGCTTTATCCGGCGCGTCGGGCAGGCGGGAGTTGGCGAAAGCGGCTTCTACCTGCGCTACCAGTTGCTCGGCTTGACTTACCAACTCCTCGTACTCAAATTCGCCGCGGCGGATTTGCAGCAGGAACTCCCGGTTCGGGCGGCGCACCGTTAGCGCGTCGGTTTCGGCAATTTCGAGGGCCATCTGCAGGAGCCGGAACACATGCAGCATGTTTTTGGCGTCGTAGTTCTTGTTGTGCTGCACGGTGTTCTGGTACCGCTCGGCGTTGCGCTTCGCCACCCAGTCCCAATACTCCCGAAACACCCGGCAGTAGGCGCTGTAGCCGTTGCGATTAAAGGACAAATAGGCCACCGGCTTCTCTCCTTTCGGCACGGCCGAGAGCTGCACATCTTGGCTGGTGTCGGCGTCGCGCACCAAACCGCGGTAGCCCAGCGGGCCGGGCGCGGGCGCGGAGTCCACGAACAGGGCGTAGAGGTCAATGAGATGGGGCACGTTGGCCAGACCGCACTGCGCGGCCGTCACCCCCTGCTGGCTGAGCCAGACGGCCGCCGGCTGGGCCCCGGCCCCCACGGTCACGTAGCAGAAATCCAGCACCGACTTGCGGGCCGGCGGCTCGGGGTGGTTGATTTTCTTGTTCAGCCCCCGCGCCTTGCGAATCTGGGCGCTGGCGTACTCGGCAAAGCTTAGCCGGCAAAGTTTGGACAGGAATCTTTCGGCCGTAAACCCGGCAAACAGCGGGTGCCGGTGGCGCACGCAGTCGGCCGGGGTGCCCAGCATTTCCAGCGCCGTCGGGTTGTTTTTCAGCAGCAACTCCACAAAGCGGCGCAGCTCGTAGAATACCTCGTCGTTGGTGTCATTTGCCACCTGCGGCAGGTAGTCAAGGCCGTAAAAATCGGCCTCGGGCAGAACGAATACGCCCTTCAGGTCGGTATCGGAGTGCGGCAGGTCGGTGCCGTAGGCCCGGCTGCCGCTGACAACCTCAAATACAATCAGGTTTTGCTCGCGTAGGTCGGCAATGGTCATGGGCGAAAGTAGCAGGTTTGTAGCGCGGCCGCTACAAACCCGCCACCACATCCCGAAACAGCTTGTCCAGCTCAGTCGTCACGGCTGCGCCGCGCGCTATCGGCAGCGTTTGCCGCGCCGCCTGCCCGGCGGCATATTCGGCCTGCAGAAACGCAGTCAGCAGGGCGGGGCGGGCTACTTCGGTTTTCTCATCGGCCCTGGCTTTGCGCCGCAGCAGTTCGTCCACGTCGGCTTGCAGGGCGGCCGGCAGCAACTCTCGCAGCGGCCCAAACTCCATCGCCGGCACGGTTTGCCGCTCCCGAATCCAGCGCGCCGCCCGGGCCGCGCGCACGGCGTACAACAGCCGCTTAACCCCCACGTTTTCCCCCGTTAGGTCGTCCTCGAAGCCGCGCCGCAGCTGGCCCAGGTAGTGGTGCAGGCCGGCCTTCAGGTTGAATGCACCCGGCAGCAGCGGCGCGAGCCGGGCCCGAAAATTCAGCCGCTCGTGGTATGCTATGGGCGACTGCAGCCACTCGAACAGCGCCGCATTGGAGCCGCGCAGTAGCCGCAGGGCCTTGCGCAACTCCCAGCCGGCCAGGTCCAACTCCTCATCCACCGGGAAGTTGAGCGTGTCGGGGCCTTCGTCCAAGCTCCAATACCAATCGGCGGGATGGCAATAGATGAAGCGCACGTCGTAGTCGGAATCCGGCGACGGAAAGCCCCAGGCCCGGCTGCCGGATTCGCAGGCGTAGAGAATGCGGATGCCGTGGGCGGCTTCAAGGTCCAGCAAGGCCGCAGAAATACGGGTAATCATAGGGTGCAATGTTGCTTCTCTGACTGATTACAGCCGCGGGTCCACCGCCTCACTCTCCAACGCTAGCACCCCAAACACGCACTGATGCACGCGGCGCAGGGGCTGGCCGGCCACGAAGCGTTCGAGGCCCTCGACGCCGAGAGCAAACTCACGCAGGGCCAGGTTGCGCTTGGCTTTCACGTTGCGCTGGCGGAGGCGGTCGAGGTGGCCGGGCAGCAGATAATCAGGGCCATAGATGATGCGCAGGTACTCGCGGCCCCGGCACTTGAGGGCGGGCTGCACGAGGCCCTTGCCCAGCGGCTGCGGAATGAAGTCGTAGGGTTTGACCACCATGCCCTCGCCGGCGGCGGCGGTCAGGTCAGTCCACCACTGGATGGCCTTTTCGACTTCGGCGGGGTCCTGGAGGGAAACCACGCGGTAGGGCGTAGCGCGTAGCAGGCCGGGGCCGGGTGCGGCAGCATCGGCGAGAGCGAGGGTGCGCAGGGTTTCCATGTGCCAGGCGTGGTCGCGGTCGAAGTAGGTTTTGCCCTCCGTGGCCAGCAGGTGGAAGGGCGCCAGCTTCAGGTCGTCAAGCGAGTGCACGGGCCAGCAGTAGCGGCGGTAGGCGTCGGCGTAGTGAGCAGCAGCCTGGCGGCGGGCAATGGTGCGGGCCAGCAGGGCCTCGGCGCCGTCGAGGTTGCGGGCGGCCGCGGCGCTGAGGGCCACTTCGACCTGAGGCAGCGCGGCGCCCGCTGCGGCCGCCACGGCGGCGTACTGGTTTTTCACCAGCTCCTGGGCCTTGGCCGACCAGGGCAGCAGCTCGGCATCGAGGCAGACCCAGTCGGTGTCGAATTTCTCCCAGAAGCCGGCTGTACTCAGCGCATCGCGCAGGCGGGCGAGAAAGGCGGTTTCCAGCAAGGGGTCAGTGAAGAAATTGCGGCCGGCCCTAGGTGGCGCTGGATGGCGGCTTCGTCCCGGCCCAGCACCACGACTACGCGGCTGCCCATGTGCTTTTCTTCGCACACCACGCGCTCCACGCCGAGGCGCTTGTAGTAGTCGAAGGCTTCGGCGGGGTGTTCGAGCAGGTCGGGCAGGGCCGAGGTTTCGGTGGGCGGCATGGTGGGCGGCAGGTACAGCAGCCACTTGGGGTGCAGGGCGAAGCGCGACATCACCTCCAGGGCGGCCACGGCGTTTTCTTCGCGGATGGTAACGCCGCGCAGCAGCCGGGTTTCGATGAACTGCTTGCCGGTGACGTCGCGGATGTCGAGCAGGTCGTCGTTTTCGTGCTGGGCGCTGGTTGTTAGTTGTTCATTGTCAGTTTGTAGAGTGTTCTGGTTTTGGGCTTGCTGCTGCAGGGCGCGGTAGTTGAGCGGGCGCACGGGCTCGCAGTACACCTGAGCGGCGGGCACGGCCACGAGCTCGCGCTCGGGGTAGCGCAGGGCGGTGAGGCGGCCGCCGAACACGCAGCCAGTATCAAGGTCGATGGTGTTGTTGAGCCATTCGGCCTCGGGCACGGGCGTGTGGCCGAAGGCGACCATGGCCCGGCCCCGGTACTCACGGGCCCACTCGTAGCGCACGGGCAGGCCAAATTCGTCAATCTCGCCGGTGCTTTCGCCAAACAGCGCGAAGGCCCGCACGGCCCCCGAGCCGCGCCCCTGCATGTCCTCGGTGAGGCCGGCGTGGGCCACCACCAGCCGGCCGCCGTCGAGCACGTAGTGGCTCACCAGGCCATCGAGGAAGCGCCGGACTTCACTTTTAAACGCTTCGGGTTCGAGCTGGGCCAGGGTTTCGGCCAGGCCGTGGTTCACGGTCACCTTTTTGCCGTTGAGGTGGCGCAGCAGCTTGATGTCGTGGTTGCCGGGTACGCAGAGGGCGCTGCCGTCGCGCACCATGCTCATCACCAAGCGCAGCACTTGCGGGGACGCCGGGCCGCGGTCCACGAGGTCGCCGAGGAAAATAACCTTGCGGCCGGTGCCAGCAGGGGGTAGTACGCGCACGCCCAAATCCCGCACATCAGCAATGGGCTCCTTTGTAATTTGATACCCGAGTTTTTCCAGCAGCGCGCGCAGCTCCTCGTGGCAGCCGTGCACGTCGCCGATGATGTCGAAGGGGCCGGTTTCTTCCTTACGGTTGTTGTAGAGCCGGTCGCGGACGATGGACTGCACGGTGTCAATCTCCTCCACCCCGCGCAGGTGGTGAATGTGCCGGAAGCCTTCTTCTTTGAGGCTGCGCAAACTGCGGCGCAGGTCCTGCCGGTGCCGGGCCACCACGTGCGGCCCCAAGTGGCGGCGGTCGGGCCGCTGGGCGTTGCGCTCGTGGGCCAGGCCCTCGGGCACGTCGAGGATGATGGCCACGGGCAGCACGTGGTATTGCCGGGCCAGGGCTACCAGGGGCTTGCGGCCCTCCGCCTGCACGTTGGTAGCATCGACCACCGTAAGCAGCCCGCGCTTGAGGCGCTTGGCCACCAGGTAGTGCAGCAGCTCAAAGGCGTCTTTGCTGGCCGATTGGTCGTTTTCATCGTCGGCCACCAGGCCCCGGCAGGCATCCGACGACACGATTTCCGTGGGCTTGAACAAGGGCCGCGCAAACGTGGACTTGCCCGCGCCCGTGCTGCCAAGGAGGAGGATAAGGGAAAGTTCGGGGACCTTGAGGGTATCTTGGGGCATTGTTTCTGCTTGGGAAACGTTAGCTAATTCGCTAACTTTGGCATATGGCCGATGAGTTTGTCCGCAACGTATTCTACTACCGCCAATTCTACCTGGATTTCTTTGCCACACTGAAACCGGAGGTGCAAAAGAAATTCAACTGGACCTTGAAACTGCTAGCCACCGTGGAACGGGTGCCCGAAAAATACTTCAAACACCTCACCGGCAGCTCGGGCCTGTACGAAATCCGAGTCGAAGTCGGCTCCGATATCTACCGCGTCTTTAGCTTCTTCGATAAGGGCCAACTCATTATCCTCGTCAACGGCTTTCAGAAAAAGACTCCCAAAACGCCCAAAGGCGAGCTGGAACTAGCCGAGAAAATCAAGCAACAATACTTCGATGAAAAACGAACCCACTAACCACCTCACCTCCTTCGCCGACCACCTCACCGTGCAATACGGCGAACCCGGCACCCCCGCCCGCGAAGAGTTTGAAGAAGGTTTTGAAGCCTTCAAGCTCGGCGCCATGCTGCAAGAGCTGCGCAAGGAAAAAGGCTTAACGCAAGCGCAGCTAGCTGAGAAATGCGGCACGACGAAAACCTACATTTCCCGCATTGAAAACGACGCTTCGGATATCCGGCTTTCCACGCTGATGCGGATAATTCGGGAAGGCTTGGGCGGACATTTGAAATTAAGCGTCGAATAATTGTTTTATCGTCCATGGCATTAACAGTATTCTATTCTTGGCAGTCCGACCTACCTTCTGAAACAAATCGAAAAGCTATTGCCGCTAGCCTTAAAACAGCGCTTACTGAAGTTGAATATGAGGCAACAGGGTTAACATTGCTTTTTGATGAGGCTACTAGGGGTGAGCCTGGAAGTCCAGAAATACCATCTACTATTTTTGAAAAAATATCTAAGTCAAGTATTTTTATTTGTGATATTACCACAATAAACGGTGCAGAGACACAAAGGAGAAAGACCCCAAACCCCAATGTTCTAATTGAGTTAGGCTTTGCTATAGCGACGCTTGGATGGGGTAGAGTTATCATGCTGTTCAACAAGTCTTATGGAGATTTCCCAAATGACTTGCCGTTTGATTTAGATAAAAGGCGGGCAACACATTTCCTTATTAAAGCTAAGGATGATAAAAGTGGAAAGAATGCACTAACATCTTCACTTAGAACCGCTATTGAAACCATCATTGCAGCTAATCCGGTTAGGCCTAGTCAAAGTACACTGAAACCAAAAGACCAAATCAGGCGAGAAGCTGATATACTAAACCTAAGCAATATACTTTGCAAAATTCACCTTCCATCAATGGATAAAATCATTGAAAAACTACCAATACAGGTTATTGATGAGGCTTTTTATTATCATCGGGTTTTTGACGAAGTATATTCAGGGAGCAGCTTTTATTTATTTGATGGAAAAGCAAAGGGATTACTAGAAAAGCTAAGTAAGATATGGAGCAAAACGCTTAGCTACGGAAACTATTTTTATCGAGATTCCCAGACCAGGAATTGCTGTTTTTACATTCCTGCCGATGAATTTCCGAGTCCTGCCGCCGAGAAGGCATTCCATAGGCTCACAAAAGAGACAGCCAGCTTAGCCATCGTTTTTAGAGCCTTTATTTTTTTCGTGAGAGAAGAGTATCATGAGATTGACGTTGATGCGCTTAGCGAACTTGCCCTGGCAGGATATACGGCTTATCAACTTGGATAATCATAACCCAAACACCGCCATCTGCGAGGGCGCACCCACGCCTTCCACCTCCTCCCCCATCCCCACCAGCCGCACTTGGTACCCGTGCCGCTCCGCCACGGCGGTGGCCCAGGCGGCAAACTCGGCGCGGGACCATTCGAAGCGGTGGTCGTCGTGGCGGAATTCGCCGGCGTTTAGCTTTCCGAAGAGTTGGGCGTGGTCGGCGTTGGGCGTGGTCACGAAGACGTGCGCCGGGCGGGCCTGGCCAAACACCACGGCTTCGAGGGCGGCGAGGCGGTTTTCGTCCAGGTGCTCGATGACTTCGACCAGGGCCGCCGCGTCGAAGCCGGCGAGGCGGTCGTCGCGGTAGAGCAGCGAGCCTTGGATGAGGTCGAGGCGGGTGCGCTGGCGCGGGGGCATCTCGTCGAGGTGCAGGCGTTGGGCGGCGCGGGACAGCGCTTGGTGCGACACGTCCATGCCGAGGATGTACTCGATTTTGGGCTGGCGCAGCAACAGGCGCAGCAGCTTGCCTTCGCCGCAGCCCAGGTCGAGCACGCGCTTGGGGCCGAGCTGGTAGATTTCGTGGGCTACTTGCTGCAGGCGCTGGTCGTGGAGGGAAGTTTTGGGCTGTAGCGCGGACTCTGCAAGTCCGCGCATCGTATCGTTCGGTTCTGCCACTTGCGGTTGCGAAGTATCGACGGAGTCGCTTTCCCGTTCCTCCACGCGCGGACTCACAGAGTCCACGCTACCGGCCTCCAGAACTTCTCCCTCCAGCAGCCGCTCCAGCGTCGGGTTCACGTAGGCCGCCAAGTAGCGCAGGTAGCGCCGCGTGATGAAGCCGCGCTCCGGGTGCTGGGGCAGCCAGTCGCCGCCGCGGTGCAGCAGTTTCTCGGCCTCGTGCTCGCCGATGTAATAGTGCTTGTCATTGTCGAGCACCGGCAGCAGCACGTAGAGATGCGTCAGCACGTCTTGCAGGCGCAGGCCCGCGTGGCGCAGGTGCAGGGTGTAGTAGCGGCTATCGCCCCACTCCGGCACGGTGGGGTCCAGGGGCGTAGTTTCGATTTCTACTTCGTAGCCCAGTGGCTCGAAGAGGCGGCGCGGCCAGTCGGGGCCGGGCGCTGATACCACGGCCACTTTCACGGCCAGCGGCAGGGCCTGGGCGGGCAGGTCGGGCTTGTCTTTGCAGGTGCCGTTCATGGCCGTGCCGAAGGCCTTGCTCAAGGCCGCGCTCAGGAAGGACGAGGCTACGTAGGGCCGGTCGTTCACGTATTGCTCCAGGGCGAAGCCCTCGCCGGAAGCGCCGGCCCGGCCGCGCACCAGGCCCACGGGGTCGAGGTCGAGCAGCAGGGCGGCGGTGCAGCGCTCGGTGGTAGCTTCGGGGTAGAATACGTGGGCCTGCCCGCCGGCCACTTCCAGGCTTTGCAGGCGCGCCGGGTTTTTGTGCAGCAGGTAGCCGAGGTCGGTGGCGGGCTGGTAGGTAGTGGAGATGGTCAGGAGCATGCGGCGGGGCAGAAAACGGGAAGCCGAATGTAGCACTGAGGCTGCCGGTGACGGCCGTTTTAGCCAGCCGGAAAGTAGGTTTGCGGACTTTTCCGCCCTCGGGCGGAATCTATAGCTCCCGCTTTACTGCTACTTTCCGTGCCTGCTACTTCCGCCGCTGCTTCCCCTGCTGGCCCTTCGCTCCAGGACTTCGCCAGCTTCTATCTCTACGGCCTCACCAACAACCCCTACCAGCAATCCGCTGACGTGGAGCAGTTTGGGCGGCTCTATGATTTGGTTATCGGGGCGCACGGCGGTGTGGCCTTGGCCAGCACGTTTCACCCTTACCAACTGGTAAACCCGGCCGGTGTGACGGTCTGGTACGCGGCCTACGCCCAGCTCTACGCCCAGCCCAACCGGGCCGAGCTGTTCGGGGCCCTGGCCGAGGAGCAGGCGCGGTTTGTGGTGGCGCCGCCGGCTTCGTTCGCCGAGTTCCACGTCTGGCCCGATACGCGGCTCACCAGCCCCGAAAACCCGGTTTTCAGCCGCTACATCCCGTTTGTGCTGCCGTTTTTGGTGCGCAAGGGCCCGGCCGCGCTGCGCTGGGACGCCGAGCTGGCCGCCGCCAAGGGCGACCCGGAGCGCGCCGGCTGGTACCGCGAAGCGGTAAACGAGGCCCTAAAATTCGTGCAGCCCGCGCCGGCCTTCGTGCTGGGCTTTGATGAGTTTGACGAGCAGCGTCCGGAGCGGCTCATTGAGCAGTTCATGAGCTGCCGCGAGCTGCTGCGCTAAGCTGAGAGGTTGTTGTAAGGGCTTGTGTTGACGCTGTTTGGCAGAGCCAGCAGGGGGTGCTGGCTACTCCTGCTACTGGCCGGCAGCCGGCACGATGGCGCCGGCCAAGAAATCCCGGTACCAGCGCCCCGAGTCCTTCACCGTGCGTTGCTGGGTTTCATAGTCCACCCGAATGAGCCCGAAGTGGGGGCCGTAGCCCTCGGCCCACTCAAAATTGTCAGTCAAAGACCAGTAGAAGTAGCCGCCCACGTTCACGCCTTCGCGGCGGGCGCGCAGCACCTGGGCTATGGCCGCCTGCAGGTAGGCGCGGCGCTCTTCATCGGGCACGCGGCCGGCCAGCAGGGGGTTGTCGGGGAAGGCGGCGCCGCTTTCGGTTATATACAGCTTAGGTGCATTTGGGTAAGCCGCAAACTGTTTTAACATTTGGTAAACACTTTCAGGATACACCTCCCAACCCATCTCGGTGTGAGGCACTTGGCGGCGGCGGGCCGGCACCAGCGTGGCCCACTGCAGGGGCAGCCAGGGCGAGAAGCGCACGACTTCGCGGGTGTAGTTCTGCACGCCCCAGAAGTCAAAATCAAAGCGCAGCCGCTCCTCGTCGCCGGGCCGCAGGTAGCGCGCCAGCAGCCAGCGCAGGGCCGGTAGCTCGGCCACAGGGTAGCCCAGGCCCAGGGCGGGCTCGACGAAAAAGCGGTTCAGCAGGGCATCGGCGCGGCGGGTGGCGGCCTCATCGAG
>CAXUEM010000021.1:0-8534 GCA_964249885.1 uncultured Hymenobacter sp.
CCCCAGCACGATTACGCCCCGCCCTTGACTCACAAGCAGGTCTACTACAGCCCGGCCAATAAAGCCACTGCCGCCAATGATGCAGGTATTTAAGACATACATAAAATGTTACTTATAAAGCTGCCAGTTGCTGTCCGGCAGCTTTACAAACCAGCATAGCCCAAGTTGCTCTTATCTAATGCACAAGTTCCGCATATTGGCGCTCCGCAATGATGCGTCCTTCGCTTAGCTCATAAATCCGGTCGCATTCGCGCAGCGTCGTGAGGCGATGAGCGATGATTAGAATGGTAATATTAGTGTGAGCCAACCGCGTGATGGCCTCGTTTACCTCGCGCTCTGTTTCGTTGTCGAGGGCACTGGTTGCCTCATCGAGTAGCAGAATTTCAGCTTGCTTGTAGAGGGCCCGCGCAATCCCGATGCGCTGGCGCTGGCCGCCTGATAGCTTAGAGCCCCGCTCCCCAATAAAGCTATCAATGCCCTCAGGTAGCCTTGCGACCAAGTCGGCCAGCGAAGCCTGCTCAATAGCATGGCGCAGCCGAAGCTGGTCGACATCCTCCTTGGGTGTGCCCAGCGTAATATTATCCTGAATAGACGCCTCCATCAGGAACGTGTCCTGCTTAACATAGCCTACTAGCTCATACCAAGCATTCAGATGCTGGGAGGTAAGGGGGTGACCATCAACCAGAACCTGACCCTGCTGTTCCCGATAAAAACGCAGTAATAGGTTCATGAGAGTGGTTTTACCGGAGCCGGAGGCCCCTACAAAGCCTATCTTCTCGCCGCGCCGGATGCGCAGGTTGATGTCGCGCAGGGCCGAAGGCTCATCGGGCAACTGGCTGGGAAAGCGAAAACTGACCCGTTCGAGTACCAAGTCCTGCTTGAAGCTGATGGGCAGTTGAACTGCGGCCGGCGCCTCATTAAATTCGGCGTCCCGAAACTGTTCCAGACTGTCAATAGCAAACTGGAACTGCTTCATCTGCATCAAAGCAGTAAGTATGCGATTAACAGAAGGCATCAATCGGTAAGCAGCAGCAGCGAATGCACCTACCAGCGCGATTAGACCCCCATTGCCAGACGGCACAAAAAGCGAGTACAAAAAAATGGTCAGTACGCCTAAAATCGCCACCATCTCTATGACTCGGATTGGCAGAACCCCGTACAAATATGCTTCAGCGTCTAAACGCTGGGACTTGCTCTGATTTGTGAGCAATTTGTCAGCAAAGTGGCGTTGGCGCCCAGCCAGTTTCAACTCTACAAAACCAGAGAACAGGTCGGTAACAATTCCCAGTGATGTCGTTCGTAAATAATTAAGCTCGGCGCCAATAGCTTGAGAGCGCACTCGCAAAGCCCGGTAAGTAAAAAAAGCAGCTGGAGCCAGTACAATTACCAGAACTAAAATAAGCACTGGATTATACATCAATATCGCCAAAGACACGATTGCTACTATGGTCAATTCTGAAAAGAAAACCAATAAAGGACGCAATACTAAATTTACATAAGCAATAGGAATCTGAATTGTGTTATTTACCAGCTTAGCCGAACCTAAGTCTGCAAAGTGCCAGAAAGGCAAATTCAAGTACTTGTTTACTTCGGAACGTGTTATGTCGAGGCCGATATTTGCTGTGAAGCGAGCTTGCAGATAATTAATCCACGTGCTGAATACGTTTTTTAGCAAAAAGAATATTAGCAGCGCAACAATCAGAGCAATTAGAAAGCCACGCTCTGAAGTAAAGCCCAGAGCCTGATAAATAAGTGAAAAGAAGCGGCTACGCTGCACGCCACCAGGCTCGGAGGCAACTAAGAGAACCGGTACGAGGGCGGCGAGCCCGAATACATCCAACACTGACGAAACCAGCAGCAGCACAAACTGCACAAATGCTTGCCGCCGCTGAATGGCACTGAGGTAAAAATTGACACTGCGTAATGCTATTTTTATAATTTGAGGAAACATATTAGTGTGTATACCTAGTAAAAAGCAAATACAGAATGACAGAACCTGTTAGCGCAGAAATTTAAATCCGGTCGGTAGCAGGTATAAGACTTGGTCATTAAAGACTTGAAGAACCAACTGACGCAGACCAGCGTCAAAAAGGGACAGGCCTCCAGCACAATTGTCGGCGGCTGCAAAGATACGGTAAAACCCTCAGCGGTCTTTTTCAGGGGAGTGGGGCGAAGCTTCATAAATCTGGTTGACCACATATAATGGTCGTTTTCGGGCCGCATCTAGGCCGCGCCAAACGTACTCCCCAATCACGCCGAGGGCTATCATCTGAAAGGCTGACACGAAAAGCACTACTACCATCAGAGCCGACCAGCCTTCGGGACTGCGGGCCCCGAACAGGCGCAGGCCGATGATATAGAGTCCGTAGCTAAAAGCAGCTAAGCCGAGGCCTAAGCCCACGACCGAGATAACCCGGATGGGAAAGAACGAGAAAGCCAGCAGGGAGTCGACCAACAACTTGATTTTTTTACTGAGCGTCCAGCGTGAAAATCCGATTTGGCGGTTCCGCCGCACGTACGGAATATTGACATAGGGGTAGCCAAGCCAAACCATGAGGTAGAAAACATTAGAGTTCCGCTCGTGCATGCGAAGCACCTCGGCCGCTATCTGCCGGTCGAAGAAGACGAAGTCAAACCCGCCGGGCGGAACACTGGGCAATGCCACCTGCTTCATTAGCCAATGAAACAGCTGCGCCAGCCACCGGCTCAGGCCAGCTTCGGGACGGTCCTGCCGGTTGCCGACGACGAGCTTAAAGCCCCGGCGCCAGTGCTCGTACATCGGCACCAGCAGCTCGGGCGGGTCCTGCAGGTCGGCGGTGATAACGGCGAGACAATCTCCCGTGGCATGTGCCATGCCCGCCACGATGGCATTATAGGACCCTACGTTACCAGCTAAATCCACGACAAGCACCTTGTCAGGGTAAGCGCGCTGCGCGTTCAGCAGGGCCAGCAGGGTGTTGTCGCGGGAGCCGTCATTAACGAAGACGTACTCAAAGCTCAGGTCAGAATAAGCGGCAAATCCGGCCTCATTGGCCACCAGCTCGCCTATCGTGACCGGAATATTGCTCTCGTTAAAGTAGCAAGGAACAATAATGGAGAGCTTGGGCACGGTAAAGCAGGTAATGACAACTGACAGGCATGAATAAGCGTGACGCTCAATACTGCATTATGTCTGCGCTAAACGAACCCGATTACGTAGGCGCTACCTAACTAACTAGTTGAGTTATGAAGCTAAGAGCAGCCTTGCGCACAACTCAGCCACCTCAATCTGACCATTATCGGCTTGCCAGCAGGGGGTGTTGCTGGTAACGCGCAAAAACGTAATTCTTTCCACGCTGCTCAGGCGCGGCTTTACTGCTTCACGTGCTGTTTAAAGTATTCCAGAGTGCGGCGAAGTCCCTCGGCGCGGTCAATTTTCGGCTCCCAGCCCAGAATTTCCTTCGCCTTCGTAATATCGGGCCGGCGTTTCATGGGGTCATTCTCGGGCAGGGCCTGATACGTTGCCTTGAATTCGACACCAGTTAGGCGGGCAATTTCTTCACCGAACTCTTTGATGGTAATTTCCACTGGATTGCCAATATTGACTGGCAAGTAGTAGTCACTGAGCAATAACCGGTAAATTCCCTCCACTAAATCATCGACGTAGCAAAATGAACGGGTTTGAGAACCGTCGCCGAACACCGTGAGGCTCTCGCCGCGCAGTGCCTGGCTCAAGAAGGCGGGCAGAACACGTCCGTCATCAAGGCGCATGCGCGGGCCGTAGGTATTGAAAATGCGAATGATGCGCGTTTCCAGCCCGTGGTGGTTGTGGTAAGCCATTGTAATGGCCTCCTGGAAGCGCTTGGCTTCGTCGTAGCAGCCGCGCGGGCCCACGGGGTTTACGTTGCCGTAATATTCCTCTACCTGTGGGTGCACTTCCGGGTCGCCGTACACCTCTGAGGTGCTAGCAATCAGCATGCGGGCACCTTTCACGCGGGCCAGACCTAACAGGTTGTGCGTGCCCAGTGAGCCTACTTTCAGGGTTTGAATGGGAATTTTAAGGTAGTCTATCGGGGAAGCCGGCGAGGCGAAGTGCAAAATGTAGTCAAGCTTACCCGGCACAAACACAAACTTGCTGACGTCGGCCTGATGAAACTCGAAATCGGGACGGCCGAAAAGGTGCTCAATGTTCTGTAGGGAGCCCGTGATAAGGTTATCCATGGCCACGACATGATACCCTTCCGCCAGGAACCGGTCGCAGAGGTGAGAGCCCAGGAAGCCAGCTCCACCCGTAATTAGAACACGTTTTTTGTCAGACATTTTATTTCGGTTGCAAACTGATGGTTGCTGATTATTATGGAATTTATTAGCTCTGCGTCTACTATAAAATGCTTTCCAAATGGTCGGTTTTCACACCAATGCAGTGGTACGCAAATCCTAAATTCTTCAATTCACTGGCTTCATAAATGTTGCGCCCGTCAAAGATGACCTTCTGCTTCATTAGTCGGCCTACAACCTCAAAATTAGGGGAACGGAAATCAGGCCACTCCGTCACAACTAGCAGAGCGTCCGCGTCAATAAGAGCCGCGAACTCGTCTTTGGCATAAGAAATTTGATTGCCTAAGCTATGACGAGCTTCGTTCATGGCCACCGGGTCATAGGCGGTAACGGTGCAGCCGGCAGCTAGCAACTTCTCGATGATTACGAGTGAGGGCGCTTCCCGCATGTCATCAGTTTGGGGCTTGAAGCTCAAGCCCCATATTGCGACCTTTAAACCGCGCAGTTCGCCGTCGAAATGACGGTTGAGCTTGTCAAACAATACCGATTTCTGGTTTTCATTAACGCTCTCCACGGCCCGCAGCACCTGCATATCGTAGCCGTTTTCGGCTGCGGTTTTAATTAACGCCTTCACATCCTTTGGGAAGCAGGAGCCGCCATAGCCGATGCCGGGATAAATGAACTTGGTGCCAATACGGGCATCGGAGCCAATACCCTGCCGCACTTTGTTCACATCAGCGCCCATGATTTCGCACAGGTTGGCGATGTCGTTCATGAAGCTGATTTTAGTGGCCAGCATGGAGTTGGCCGCGTACTTAGTCATCTCGGCGGACGGAATATCCATGAAGATGATGGGATGGCCGTTAAGCAGAAATGGTTTGTACAGCTTGCGCATAACTTCCTCGGCGCGGGCTGAAGCCACGCCGACCACAATGCGGTCAGGCTTCAGAAAGTCTTCGATGGCTGCGCCTTCCTTGAGAAACTCCGGGTTGGAGGCGACATCGAACTCTATATTTTCGCCGCGTAGAGCCAGCGCCCGCTCAATCTCGGCGCGCACTTTAGCAGCGGTGCCGACGGGTACCGTGCTTTTCGTGACAATCACCCCGTAGCTGTTCATGTGCTCGCCGATTCCGCGGGCCACGGCCAGCACATATTTCAAGTCGGCGGAACCGTCCTCGCCGGGCGGCGTACCCACCGCAATAAATGCCACATCGGCGTCCTTAATGCCCGCGGCCAGTGAAGTGGAGAAGTTCAGGCGCCCTTTGCTCACGTTGCGAGCCACCATCTCTTCAAGGCCCGGCTCGTAAATGGGCAGAACGCCTTGCAGCAGATTATCAATCTTTTGCTGGTCGATGTCAATACAAGTGACATCAATGCCTACTTCGGCGAAACAAGTACCCGTAACAAGGCCAACGTAGCCGGTACCAACAATTGCGATTTTCATGCGGACGTAAGGAATTCAAGAGCACTAACTCGAGCAGTGTTGGCAGGTCAGGCAGACCAGCCTCATTGTCCTCGGAGATACTCTAATCAAGGACAAGACTTTCGTAATACACTGCTCATAAGACCGCTAGGCCATATACTGCTTCCACCAGTGCTGAAACACAATCAGGGCCCAGATGCGAGCGTGCACGTCGCCGGGGCTGTTGGAGAACAGCTGCTTTTTGAGCTTGCGGGTTTCCTCGACGGCAAAGATGCCCTGGCTTTCGATGAATTCATCGGCCAGTAGGTCGTCCTCAATCAGGGGGCGTAGCTCGCCGCGAAACCACTTGAGCAGCGGTACTTCGAAGCCGTGCTTGGGACGATTGTACAGCTCTTCGGGCAGCTCGGAGCGGAAGGCGTCCTGCACAATTTTCTTTTTGCGCTGCGCGTCAATTTTCGAGCTGACGGGCAGCGAAAAGGCGAAGTTAACGACCTTGTAGTCCAGAAACGGCGTGCGGACTTCCAGCGAGTTGGCCATGCTCATCAGGTCCACCTTCGTCAGCATGTCGTAGGGCAAGACCAGGTTCATGTCGGTGAGCAGCACCTCGTTGAGGTCGCCGCCGGAAGTCAGGTTTTCCAGCAGGTCCTTGCGGCGCTTGGCGGCGGCTTTTTTGGCCACTTTGCGCCGGCTGGCCTCACTGAGTAGGTTGCGCGCGTCGGTGGTTGAGGCAAAGGAGGCCCAGTCCCAGTACCGGTCTTTGGTGCCGGCCAGCATGCCGCGCGAGAAGCGCTGCAGCTGGCGGACTTTGTTGCCGAAGAAGCCATTGCGCGACTTGGGTAGCGCGTCCCACAAAAAGCCTAAGCCCGTCACGGCTTCAGCCTTGAAGCCGCCTTGCCGCACCTGAAACTCGCCCATGTGCTTGTTGTAGCCGGCAAACATCTCATCGGCGCCGTCGCCGCTCAGGGCCACTGTGACGTGCTGCCGGGTGCGCTGGCTCAGGATGTACACGGCCAGGGCCGAGGAGTCGGCAAACGGCTCATCAAAGTAGTCGAGCATCTGAAAGATGTGCTCGTACAAGTCGTTGTTAGTGAGCGAGAAAACCGTGTGGTTGGTTTTGTGGCGGGCCGCTACTAGGTTGGCGTATTTGGTTTCGTCGAAGAACGGCTCATCCTTGAAGCCGATGCTGAACGTGTTGAGGTGGGGCGTATGCCGGGCCGCCAAGGCTGTAATCACGCTCGAGTCGATGCCCCCGCTCAGGAAGGCGCCCAGGGGTACGTCGGCCACGAGGCGGCGCTGCACGGCGGCGTCCAGCAGGGTCACCAGCTCTTTTTGCTGGGCCTCGTAGCTGGTTTTGTTGCGGGCAACTTTCTTGGGGTCGTAAGGGATTTTATACCAGCGCTTGCGCACCACTTTGTCGCCCTTGATAAACAAGTAGTGGCCCGGCAGCAGCTTCTTGACGCCCTTAAAAATCGTGGCCGGCCCGGGAATATAGTTGAGCTGCAGGTAGTGGCTCAGGGCAGCGTAGTCGAGCTTGCGGGGCACGCCCAGGGCCAGCAGCGACTTCATCTCAGAGGCAAAAAACAACTGGTTTTCGTCGCGGTAAACCAGCAGGGGCTTCACCCCCATCCGGTCGCGGGCAATGAAGAGCGAGTTCTCTTCCTTGTCGTAGATGGCGAGGCCGAAAAAGCCGTTGAGCTTTTTCAGAAAACCACGTCCTTCGGAAATGTAAAGCTGAAGAATAACCTCCGTATCGGTCTGCGAGGCAAATACATAGCCTTTGCTTTCCAGCTTGGCGCGCAGCTCCCGAAAGTTGAAAATCTCGCCGTTGAACACAATGGTGTACCGGCCCGACACGTCGGTCATGGGCTGGTTGCCGTCGGCGCTGAGGTCGAGGATGGCGAGGCGGCGAAAGCCCAGACCCACGTTATCATAGGCGTAGTGACCCTGCGAGTCGGGGCCGCGCCGAATGATAGCATCGGTGGCAGCCTGCAGGCAGGTCAGGGCCAGGCGGCCGTGGTCGTTGAAAGCGAAAAGTCCGGTTATTCCACACATAGAGCGGCGGCAAAAGTACGAAGAAGCCGGCGCCCGCCGGCAACTGCCGTGCCAGCCGGCAACCTGGGTCCGGCTTATTTAGTAAAGCCAGTAGCCCAGCCGGGCCTATTTCCTACACTGCTTTTCCCATCTATCTGTTTTTTAGTATGAATCTTGACCAGGAATTTCAAACTGCCGCCGCGCGGATAGACAACCTGCCGCCCGCCCAGGCCGCCGAGCACATGACCGAGCTGTACGGCCTCTTCAAGCAGGCCACTGACGGCGACGTGAACATGGGCCACGACGAAGTAAACGCCAACGAAGCCGATAACCCCAACGGCCCGGCCGGCCTCTCGCAGGCCCAGTGGGAGTCGTGGAATCAGTTCAAGGGCCTGCCCGAGGAAGAAGCCAAGCGCCGCTACGTGCAGCGGGCGGCCGAAATAACCGGCGGCCAGAACGCCGAAGGCGGCACCCAGCAGGGCAGTGTGCCCACCGATAGCCTCACCGGGGCTCCTAGTGGCGGCAGCAGTCTGTCGGCCGATAATACGACTACCTCGCGCCAGCCCGGCAGCGGCCCGGGCGTGTCGGAGGGCGGCCTGCGCGGCGACATCACGGCCGGCGCGCCATACGGCGGCGAGGACCAGCTGAAGGGCGAGCAATAAGCAAGCGGCCTCCCCCTGCTGGGCGGCTGCCTGAACCTAGGCGGGGCCGCGCCGGTGCTTTACGCGCCGGATATGTCTTAAGCAGTCTTATTATTGTCGGGGGGGGGCGGCGGCGGCGGGGCCCCGGGGTTTTTTTGATATAAGTATGGGCCGGCCGGGTG
>CAXUEM010000021.1:8544-15210 GCA_964249885.1 uncultured Hymenobacter sp.
TTTTTTTGTCTTCTCTTTTTTTTTTTGGGGGGGCCGGCCCCCCCGCCCCCCCCCGACTTTTTTTATTCGCATCTGATGAAGCGCCGCCTTTTTCTAAATCATGGCAGCCGCGCCGCGCTGGCCGTGGCCCTGCTGCCCGTAGCCGCTTGCCAGTCAGAGCCCAAGGCGGCTGCCCCTGCTGCTGGCGACCCGGCGGCGGGCACCCCGGCCGGGGCCATTGGCGGCCAGCCAGCAGGGGGTGCGGCGGCTTTTGCCTTATCCGAGGCTACCCTGACCGACTTGCAGGCCCGCATGACCAAGGGCTCCGAAACTGCCCGTAGCCTGACGCAGCAGTATCTGGACCGCATTCAGGCGCTAAACACTCAGGGCCTCAACCTGCGCGCCGTTATTGAAGTGAATCCAACGGCGCTTGGCATAGCCGACCAGCTGGACCAGGAACGCCGCGCCGGCAAGGTGCGAGGGCCGCTGCACGGCATTCCGGTGCTCATCAAGGACAACATTGACACCGGCGATGAGATGAAAACCACGGCCGGGTCGCTGGCCTTGGCGGGCCACAAAGCCACGCAGGACGCCTTTATCATAAAAAAGCTGCGGGCGGCGGGGGCCGTGCTGCTGGGCAAAACCAACCTCAGCGAGTGGGCCAACTTCCGCTCGACCCACGCGGCCAGCGGCTGGAGCAGCCGCGGCGGCCAGACCCGCAACCCCTACGTGCTGACGCGCACGCCCAGCGGCTCCAGCTCGGGGTCCGGCGCGGCGGTGGCAGCCAACTTCTGCGCCGTGGCCATTGGCACCGAAACCGACGGCTCGGTGGTGTCGCCGGCCTCGTGCTGCGGGCTGGTGGGGCTCAAGCCCACGGTGGGCCTGCTCAGCCGCACGGGCATTATTCCGATTTCCAGTACCCAGGACACGGCCGGCCCCATGGCCCGCACCGTGCGCGACGCGGCCCTGCTGCTCGGCGCCCTCGCCGGTCCCGACCCGGCCGACGCCGCCACCCGGCCAACGGCGAATATTGTGGCCGACTACACCGCCGGCCTCAAAAACGACGCCCTCAAGGGCCAGCGCCTGGGCGTGGAAAAGGCGCACCTGCAAGGCCCGCGCGGCGCGGCCGCGCTGCTGAAAGCCGCCCTGGACGTGCTGCGCGCCCAGGGCGCCACCATCGTGGAGGTGGACGTGGTGAAGCACACCAACCCGCTGGGCGAGGCCGAGTTTGACGTGCTGCTCTATGAGTTTAAGGACGGCGTGAACCGCTACCTGGCCAGCGCGGGCGCCCGAGTCAAAACCCTGGCCGACGTCATTGCCTTCAATAAAGCCAACGCCGATAAGGCCATGCCGTTTTTCCAGCAGGAAATCCTGGAAATGGCCGAGAAAACGTCCGGGCTGGGCAGCGCCAAATACCGCGCGGCCGTGGAAAAGACCGTAACCGGTGCCCGGCAGGCGCTGGACAATGCCTTACAAAACAACCGCCTAGCGGCCATTGTGGGCATCACGACCGGGCCAGCAGGGGGTATCGACCTGGTGAACGGCGACTACTCGACGGGCGTGGACTTCTCCTCGCCGGCCGCCATGGCCGGCTACCCGCACCTGACCGTACCCATGGGCCAAGTGCACGGCCTGCCGGTCGGTTTGTCGTTCGTCGGGCCGGCTTACCACGAAGGCCAGCTGCTGGCGCTGGGCTACGCGTACGAGCAGGCCGCGCCGAAGCGGGTGGCGCCGGAGTTCTTGACCGAGGTCAGGGCCTAGAAAATCTTGCCCGGATTGAGAATGCCGTGCGGGTCGAATACCTGCTTGATGCCGCGCATCAGGTTCAGGTTGGTTTCGGCCAGGGCAATGCTGATGTAGTCTTTCTGAACCAGACCGATGCCGTGCTCGCCGGAGATGGTGCCGCCCAGCCGGACGCAAAGCCGGAAAATCTCGCTGATGGGCTCGCGCAGGCCTACGCGCCACATCTCGTCGCTCATGTCTCCGCGGATGATATTGACGTGCAGATTGCCGTCGCCCACGTGGCCGTAGCACACGCTCTGAAAGCCGTAGCGGGCGCCGATTTCCTTGACGCCGGCCAGCAGGGTGCTCAGCTCGGCGCGAGGCACTACGGTGTCTTCTTCCTTGTAAACGGCGCTTTTCACGGCGTTGCCGATGTTGCGGCGGATGCGCCAGAGCTCATCTTTCTGGGCGGCGGTGTCGGCCAGCAGGATGTCGCCCACGTTGTAGCTTTCCAGCACGGCGTATACCTGCTCGGCCTCTTTGTAGAGGTAGTCCAGGTCCTGCCCGTCCAACTCAATGAGCAGGTGGGCCCGGATGTCGTCGGGCACGCTGAGCGTAATGCCAAGGTAGCGCGCCGACCACTCCATGGCAATGCGCTCCATAAACTCCATGCCCGAGGGAATGATACCGGCCCGAAACACGGCCGACACGGCCTCGGCCGCCTGCTCTTCGCGGCGGAAGGGCACCAGCATGAGAATGTTCTGCTGCGGATAAGGCAAGAGCCGGAACACCACGCGGGTGATGATGCCCAGCGTGCCCTCGGAGCCCACCATGAGCTGGGTCAGGTTGTAGCCGGTGGCGTTTTTGAGCGTGTTGGCGCCGGTCCAGATAACCTCGCCGGTGGGCAGCACCACCTGCAGATTCAGCACGTAGTCTTTGGTCGTGCCGTATTTCACGGCCTTGGGGCCGCCGCTGCTCTGGCTCAGGTTGCCGCCCAGAAAGCAGGAGCCCTTGCTGGCGGGGTCGGGTGGGTAGAACAAGCCCTTGGCCTGCACCGCCTGCTGAAACGCCTCCGTCACCACGCCCGGCTCGACGGTGGCCTGCAGGTTGCGCTCGTCGATGTCGAGTATTTTGTTGAAGCGCTCCATGCTCAGCACCACGCCCTTGTGAATGGGCAGGGCGCCGCCACTCAAGCCGGTGCCGGCGCCGCGGGCCGTCACGGGCACGTGGTGCTGGTGGCAGAGGCGCATAATCTGACTGACCTCCTCGGTGTTGGCGGGGCGCAGCACGGCGTCGGGGGCGTAGTGCAGGTCCTCGGTGTGGTCGCGGCCGTAGGCGTGGTAGGTGTCGGCCTCGGTGCGCTGGGCCGTGAGCAGGTGCGCGGAGCCCACAATGGCTTCGAGCTGGGCCAGCAGGGCCGGCGTGAGGGGTTGGTAGGTCATCGGCTAGGAGTACTTAAAAAGCCGCCGCGGGCGTTGGCGGTATATTTGCCTGAATGCGCGACGTGAAAACGAAGATACACTCCCCCGGCAGCGCCGCCCCGAGCGGGTGCCGCCTGCGCTACCCCCTGCTGGCCTTGCTGCTGTTGCTACTGGCCGCCAGCTGCCAGCGCAAGCTCAACTACCGCGACGGCCAGTACCGCTCGGCCCGCGAGATGGTGCGCCTCAAGAAAGCCGGCCGCGGCCGCCCCGCCGCGCGGCCTGTGGTGAAGAGCAAGGTAAAAACCCGCTACGACCGGCCCAGCGGCCAGGTCGTGACCAAGAGCAGCACCATCATTGCGCCCCGGCGCCCGCGCCCGGCCAACGTCTCCGATGCCATTGCGGGCGTCATTGAGGAGGCCCGCTCCTACCAGGGCACGCCCTACCTGTACGGCGGCACCACCCGGCTGGGCGTCGACTGCTCCGGGCTGTTGCAGCTTTCCTTCGGCGCCCTGGACATTGCCATTCCGCGCTCCTCGAACGAGCAGGCCGTGTGGGGCACGCCGGTGCGGGCGCCCGACCTGCAGCCCGGCGACCTGATTTTCTTTGGCCCCACGCCCGGCAGCCTCACCATTACGCACGTGGGGCTGGTGACGGAAGCCAGTCCGGAGGAAATCCGCTTCATCCACGCTTCCACTTCGCTCGGCGTCGTCGAAAACAGCTTGGAAAGTGACTATTACCTGAGTCGATTTGTGCGGGCGGTACGGCCGCGGCTGTAGAGCCCGCACAGGCACTTTTTCAGCTTAGCTGTTTTTCCAGCCTGACTTCTAGCGCGTTACTTCTTTTTTTGGTCGCGTTAACGAATCCATAATGCCGGAGCCGGGCCGGTGGGCTTTACCTTTGTGGGGATTATTGCCTTGCCCCCATTTTTCACTTTACCCTTTAGTATGAAGCTCATACGCCTACATCGTTTTATCCTATTTGCTGCCCTACTGCTAGCGCTGCCCCGTTTGGGCTGGAGCCAGGGGGCCACAACCGCCGCCATGAGTGGTGTCATTACCGACAGCAAGGGCGAGGGTTTGCCCGGCGCTACTATTATCGCCGTGCACACCCCCACCAACACGCAGTATGTAGCGCCCACCAACTCGGAAGGTCGTTTTAACATTCAGAACATGCGCGTGGGTGGTCCTTATACCGTGAAAGTAACCTTCGTGGGCTTTCAGGAAGCTACCCGCGACAACATCAACCTCTCGCTGGGCCAAAACCAGCGCGTAGACCTTAAGCTGAGCGACGCCAGCACGCAACTGAATGAAGTAACCGTGAGCGGTCGTCGTGACCCAGTTATTAATGCGGGCCGCACCGGCGCCGCAACCACGGTGCAGCGCGAACAGATTGAGCGCTTACCCTCGCTGAGCCGCTCATTCGCTGACTTCACCCGCCTCACGCCCCAAGCCAGTTCGGCCAACAATCAGAGCTTCGCTGGCCGTAGCGGCAACTACAACAACGTCACCATTGATGGTGCCATTTTCAACAACTCATTTGGCCTATCCTCGACCGTGGGCGGTCAGTCTAACGCCCAGCCGATTTCGCTCGACGCCATCCAGGAAATCCAAGTGAATCTGGCTCCGTTCGATGTGCGGCAGGGCTCATTTACCGGCGCCGGCATCAACGCCATCACCCGCAGCGGTACCAATAAAGTATCGGCTTCCATTTATGGATTTCAGCGTAACGAGAAGCTGGTGAGCAGCAAGGTACGTGACCTCGAGCAGGACTTTCCCGAGTTCAGCCTTTACCAGGTAGGCGCCCGCGTTGGCGGTCCTATTCTCAAGGACAAGCTATTTTTCTTCGTGAGCGTGGAAGGTGAGCGCCGCAAGGACCCGCCCGGCACCTTTGTGGCCAACCGACCAGGCCTGCCCGCGCCCGGCATTGGCTCCAACACAACCCGTGTGGACGCCTCCAGCTTGGATACGCTGCGTTCCTTTGTTAATCGGCGTTACAACTACGATATCGGCGCCTACGAAGGCTACCAACTCCAGCAGAACTCAGACAAGATTACGGCTAAGATTGACTGGAACATCAACGAAAAGAATGCCTTCAGCATCAAGTATAACTACCTGTCGGCTTTCCGCGACGTGCCCCCGAGCAGCAGCGGCACGCCCAACATCTCTGGCGGGCGCAACATTTCCCAAAACACGCTGCCTACGCTCTCGGCTTACTACCAGATTCAGAACAATGTGCAGTCGGTCATCGGCGAATTGAACTCGACGCTCACCGGGGGTTTCTCCAATCAGTTTCAGGCTGGCTTCACGGCGCAACGCGACTCGCGCAAGTCGCTGGGCGGGTCTCCTTTTCCATTCGTTGATATTCTCAACACCGACGCCACTGGCAACTCTGGTACCTCGCTCACATCATTCGGCTTTGAGCTGTTTACGCCCGGCAACCTGCTTGACTCCGACATTTATCAGCTCTCTGACAACTTGAGCAAGAGCTTTGGTAAGCACCTGCTGACGGTGGGCACTTACAACGAGCTGTACCGTTTCCGCAATGGCTTCGCTCCGGACCTGTATGGCCGCTACCGCTTCAACTCATTGAACGACTTCTACGCGTCGGCCGGCTACGACTATAATCCCGCTGCCGCCACCGGCCCCTGGATTACGCCTCGCGCTGGCGGCCCGCTGGCCACTGCCACCAACAACTACACTTCGCGCTACATCCTGAACATCAATGACCAGAACCCGAGCGGTGAGCTGCCTTATGCCTTCACCAAAGCCATGCAGCTGGGCCTTTACGTGCAGGATGAGTGGACGGCCAAGCCGAATCTGAAAGTGACTGCTGGCCTACGCGCCGACCTGCCTATCGTCAATTCGGAACTGCCGCGCAACGAGGATGCCGCGTCCATCAGCTTCCGCAATGGAGAGCGTATTTATACCGATGTGCTGCCGAAGGTGGTGCCTCTTTTCTCACCCCGCATCGGCGTGAACTGGGACGTGAATGACGACCAGAAAACGCAGCTGCGCGGTGGTACCGGTATTTTCACGGGACGGGTACCGTTCGTATTGATTTCCAACCAAGCCTCCAATAACGGTTTGCTGTTCGGAACGCAGAGCTTCGCCGGCACTAACGCCGTGCCGGCCAATCCGACGACTGGGGCACCTGCTATACCGTCGCGGGGAGAGTTTAACCCTAATAACCTTTATAACCCGGCGAACCGTACGCAGTTTCCGGCCACGTACAACCTCGCTGTACTGGACCGCGATTTTAAGTTTCCGCAGGTGTGGCGCACCAACTTGGCCATCGACCAGCGCCTGCCCGGCGATGTGGTGCTGACCCTGGAGGGCATTTTCACGAAGGACCTCAACTCCGTGTTTTATGACAACGTGAACCTGCCTAATGCTTCAGCCCGCTCCGCTGGCGCCGACCAGCGCCCGCTGTACCGCGACCCGGCCGCGCTCAACACCCGCGTTTTCCAGATTAGCCCCAAAATCGTGAGCAACGACGGCGCCATTGTGCTGCGCAACTCTAACAAAGGCTACTCTTACACGCTAAC
>CAXUEM010000021.1:15220-17440 GCA_964249885.1 uncultured Hymenobacter sp.
CAGTTGCAGAAGTCTTTTAGCAATGGTTTGGCCGCTAGCCTAGCCTATACCTTCGCCGACTCGCGCGACGTCAGCATTCAAGGCTCGACTCCTTTCCCACTTTGGGCTACTCGCCCCATCGTAGGCGACCCGAACGCAGAGAACCTTGGCTACTCGCAGTTTCTGCAGTCGCACCGCGTTATTGGCTCGCTCTCGTACCGCAAAGAATACCTTGGCCACTTGGGCACAACCATCTCAGCCTTCTTTGATGCGGGTCCCAACGGTCGCTACTCTTACGTGTACAACGGTGACATGAACGGCGACGGCTCGAACAACAACGACTTGATGTACATTCCGCGCAGCCGCGATGAGATTGTGCTTACCAACCAGACTTTGTTCAATAACACGCCCCAGGCCACGCTCTACAGCGCCGACCAGCAGTGGACCGACTTAGACAATTACATCAAGCAGGACCCCTACCTGAGCAAGCGCCGGGGCGAGTACGCCGAGCGCAATGCCGCCGTCAACCCATGGTTTGCATTTGTAGATGCACGCCTGCTCCAAGACATGTTCACAAACATTGGCGAAAACCGCAACTCGCTGCAGTTTAGCCTGGATGTGTTCAACATTGGCAACCTGATTAACAGCAACTGGGGCGTTTCGCAGTCAGCGCAACGTACCGCGCCTGTCCGCTTCGTCGATTTTGACCAAACTACTGGCCGGCCGCGCTACCAGTTCGACCCCATCACCAGTTCGCGCAGTGTCAACTTTGACCGTTCCGTGAGCACCACGGTGCAAACCCTGAATGTAACGGAGCGCTACAATACGGGTGAAGGCTCGCGCTACCGCATTCAGTTGGGTCTGCGCTATACTTTCAACTAGCCTTAACTACATTTTGCTAACACCGGAAACGGGCGGGAAATATCCCGCCCGTTTTTTTGTGGCTCCTCTCCAGCCTTGTTTATCTGAATAATTAAGTGTAAAGGCCACCGTCCTGTGGCGCCAGCTACCAAGCTGTTTACTCGTCAACCGGTTAGCTTCCCTTGCTAATTATCTTTGGGCGCGTATGTTTTAAGCGTGGGTATACGCCTCTTGAAGCCTCTACGGCACATGCTGGGCGCTATGGTTATCGTAGCTGCTTTTGAGCTGCGCTGCAGTTGGGCGCGTGTCTTTGGCTGCCCCAACGGCCCTCTGCCCCAGCGGCACGCTGTTCGGGTAAGTTTACTGAGATGCAGCTTAAGGAAGCTACAACACTTGATAGCCAGAGGCAGCTTCTTCGTGCGCCTTTATCCGCGCAGCTGCACCTCAGCTTGCTCGAAGGCTACGCCTGCCTAATGGACCCACACGGGCCGTGCAGCCATCAAAAACGTGCGCCCGCCTCCAAATATTTGGAGGCGGGCGCTAAATATGCCAAGAGCGGCCAAGACTTAAAAAATCAAACCGGATATATTAGTCTGAGTGGAGGCTGTGAAGAAGCCATTGGTCGGCCGGGCTGTGCGGGTGAAATTAGTGCCTTGCAGAGTCGTGGTGGACCGCGACACTCCATTAACTACAATCGAAGCGTTCAGGCGCTGCGTGACAGAACGGCGCCCGGGCCGGTTCGTGCTCGACAGCACCAGCCGGATGCCAAGTGGGCCCGGTGCATTTTCAGTGACTACAATGGGCGTGCTGCTGAGAACAATAGGCTGCGGAGAAGTGAAATTGGTAATTGTTGCGACTAGATTACCGGTGCTATTAGGCGTTGAAGTAGAACCATCGCTATTGGTCGTCACTGGATATGTATAGACCTCCAGCTTCGGATTGGCCAGCAAAGTATCAACTCCGGTGGTCAGGTTGTACCTTACCTCCACTCTTTCGGCGGTCCGGGTCTGCCGGGCCGGAGCCGGGTCAGTGCTGATTTCGGAGCAAGCGGCTGAGGTGCAGCCAATAAAGAGAGCGAACAGGACGCGTTTCATAAAGTAGGGATGATTATTGCGCAAATATACTAGCTAAACGGGACCGGACGATATCACCGCGGCTTTAGAATGAGTTGGTAACTATAAGGTAACCGAGGACATTTTTTAGCGCTGATTCTATGCGTGTTGCATTGATGAGCTGAAAAAAGACAAGTCAAGTATTGCTAAATCAGCGCTGCACCTTACTTTTGCAGAACCAAAACGTAACCGACGCAGCGGTAATCATTATCCTGGGGGATTAGCTCAGCTGGCTAGAGCGCTTGCATGGCATGCAAGAGGTCATCGG
>CAXUEM010000022.1:0-15081 GCA_964249885.1 uncultured Hymenobacter sp.
CTAGGAACTTCCATGCCGGAAAGTGCCCCGCCAGGGTTGCCCGCGCCCGGTCCCGGCCACCGCTTTCACTACCTCAAGTGGGAGCCGCGCCGCACCCCGGCCCTGCTCGATGCCGCCGGCCTGGGCTACGACTGCACCCTGGGCTTTGCCGAGCAATTCGGCTTTCGGCACTCCTACTGCCACCCGTTCCGGCTTTTTGATTTTCAAACTCAAGCTGCGCACCGCTTCGTCGAGATTCCGCTGCTGCTCATGGACACCACCCTGCACCACCCGCGCTACCTGCAGCTGAGCGCCGCCGAGGTGCTGCCCGCCGTGCGCCCCCTGCTGGCCGAGGTGGAGCGCTTTGGCGGCGTGGCCGGCATTCTGTGGCACAACAACCACTTCGACCCGGAAAACCAGCTCAACGGTCCCGTGCAGTTCCATGAACTCATGCGCGACCTGCAAGGGCGCGGAGCCGCATTTCTGACCGGCGCCGAAACCGCGGCCTATATTCTGGAACACGCAGGATAACTGCCGATTACATTCCTAATTCGTCATTTATAATTCTTGATTAGCTAAGTGGGTATCGTTCTGCGCCAGGGCCTGCGCAACACCCTGATTTCCTACCTGGGCCTGGCCATTGGCTTTGTCAATACCACGCTCATCCTGCCCAAGCTGCTGGCCCCGGCCCAGATTGGCCTGACCGGCATTCTGATTTCGCTGGCCACCATCAGCGCGCAGCTCGCGGCGTTCGGCTTTTCGAGCACCACGCTGCGCTACTTCCCGTATTTCCGTGACCGCGCGGCCGGACATTCGGGCTTTCTGCCCCTGCTGCTGGGCTTGCCGCTGGCTTTGTTTGCGCTGGTGGGCACGGTGCTGCTGCTGGCCAAGCCGCAGGTTTTGCGCTGGTACGACGCCGATGCCCCCCTGCTGGCCCCGCACTACCACGTGGCCGTCGAGCTGGGCCTGGTGCTGCTGGTCTTTTCCATGCTCGACGCCTACCTGCGGGCGCTTTTTCACACGGTTTTCTCCTCGTTTCTGCAGGAAATTCTGGTGCGGGTGCTGAACATGGCGGCCGCGGCCGCCTACGCCCTGGGCTACATACCGTTCGGCGCCTACGTGGGGGCCTACGTGGGCACCTACTCGCTGTGCTGCCTGCTACTGTTGGGCTACCTGGCGCGCATCGGCGAGCTGCACTGGCGGCCCACGCGGGCAGTGTTTGGGGTGAAGCCCCTGCGCGAGCTGCTGGCCTTCGGGGGCTTTGCCCTGCTGGGCAATATCTCGGCCACGGTGCTCGTCACCATTGATGCTCTCATGGTGGGTGCCAAGCTCAGCCTGGCGCAGGCCGGCATCTACGCCATTGCCTTTAACGTGAGCACGGCCCTGACTTTGCCGTTCCGGGCGCTCAACAAAACCGCTTTCCCGCTCATTGCCGAGTACTGGAAGGCCGGCAAGCTGGCCGAAATGGCTGAGTTCTATCGCCGCAGCACCCGCCTCAACACCACGGTGGGCTGCTACCTGGCCCTGGGCATCGGTCTGAACCTGGACTTTGTGTACAGCCTCATCAACCGCCCCGAGTACGCGGCCGGCTCCACGGCGGTGCTGCTGCTGCTGGCCGGCCGCCTCGCCGACGGCATCGCCGGCGTCAACGGCATTATCGTCGTTACCTCGCCACGCTACCGCATCGACCTGCTCTTCAACTTCTCGCTGGCCGCCGCCATCGTGGGCCTGAACTGGCTCCTGATTCCGCGCCTGGGTCTGAGCGGCGCGGCGCTGGGCAACTGTCTGGCGCTCATTAGTATAAATTCGGCCCGCAGTCTGTTTGTGTGGCGCGCCTACGGCCTGCAGCCCTTCACGCCGCACATTTGGCGGGTGCTGCTGGTGGCGGCCGGGGCCGGCGCGGCGGCCTGGGCGCTGCCCGCGCTGCCCTCGCCCCTGCTCACGCTGCTGCTGCGCGGCGGCACGCTCACGCTGCTGTACGCGGCCGGCCTGAGCCTGAGCGGCGCCGTGCCCGAGCTGCGGCCGCTGGCCCTAGCCGCCTGGCAGAAGCTGCGCAAGCGCCGATAGGCCCGGCACCGGAAGCGGCCGAAAACTGCCCCACTGGCCTTTTCAGCGCGCGGGACGGGGCGTTGGCCGGGGCGGTTTCCCGGCTGGGCTCTACCTTTTGCGGATGAAATCTGCTTTCCTGCTGCTCGCCCCCCTGCTGGCCGCCGCGCCGGTCCTGGCCCAGACCACACCGGTGCTTATTCCGGCGCCCGCCCCTGATTCAAGTCAGGCGCCCGTTGCGCCGCGCTGGCGCAAGTCGCTCAAGTCCGGCCTGGGGCTGAACGAGTCCTTGCTGAGCGGCAACTGGCGCGGCGGCGGCGTCAACAGCATCGGTTTTAATGCTCTGCTCAACGCCCGCGCCAACCGCAAAGTCGGAATTAATTCTTTTGATAACGAGGCCGATTTTCTCTTCGCCTTCTCCGAAACCAAGGGCCTGGGCTACCGCAAAGGCCAGGACCGCCTCTACCTCGACACCAAGTACGGCCGCGCCCTGAGCGAAAAGTGGAACATGTTCCTGTCGCTGAACCTGCTCTCGCAATTTGCGCCCGGCTACGACTACGTCAAGGATGCCAACGGCCGGGAGCGCGCCCGCGCGGTGTCGGATTTCTTCGCGCCGGCCTTCGTCACGGCCGCCTACGGCTTCGAGTACAAGCCCACGCCTTGGTTTCACCTGCGCCTCTCGCCCTTCGCCCCGCGCCTGACGGTGGTCAGCCGCGCCGAGCGGTTCCGCGAGGTGCTGGGCGAGAAGCCCTACGGCGTAAACCCCGGCCACAGCACGCGCTTTGAAGTATTGGCCGCCCAGATTCTGGCCGAGGCCGACAAGAACCTCAACCCCGCGCTCAACCTCAAGGCCCGCTACCTGCTCTTCGCCAATTATAGAAACTTAAATGGCCGCGAAATCGACCACCGCCTCGACCTGGGCCTGACCGCCAAAGTAGGCAAGTACGTGAACGTGGCCCTCAACGGCATCGCCCTCTACGACTTCGACCAGGACCGCGGCGTGCAGTTCTCGCAGGGCCTCACGCTGGGCGTAGCGTATGCGTTTCAGAATTTCGCGGACGAGAAGAAGTAGCGTGAGCTAATCAGGAAGTCTTGCGCAGTACAGTGATATACCCTGCTGGCAATCAGCGTTTAGCTTGTTCCCATATTACTGGTTAGAAGCCGCTCCACTTCCATCTTCAACGCGGGCAGGTGGTTATGCACAATAGTCCAGACAATGGCGTCATTAACGTTGTCATACGAGTGAATGAGACGGTTGCGAAAATCTACCATTTGCTTGGTATTCGGCAATTTAACCTCGGGCGCAACCCGCCGCAACTGGTTTACCGCCTCACCCACAATGGCTAATTGGCGCTCCACCGCGCTCCGCGTTTTCAGGTCGGCTTGATAGGCGGCAAAGGCCGGGGTGTCGGCTATAAATTCATGCACGAGGTCAATCGCGCGCCGGATATCAAACAGATATTTCTGTGCCTGCGGCGTCATAAAGCAGCTGTTTGGTTTGCTCAATTTCAGCTTTGAGAAACGGGTTCTGGAGCGAATCCGGCGTGAGCAGGTCCACGCGGCGGCCCAGCAGCAGTTCCAGCTCGGCCCACAAGCGCAGCAGTTGTTCGCCCTGCTCCAGCGGCGCGGCCGGTGGCATTGTTACGAGCACATCTACGTCGCTGCGACCGGGGTCGAAGCGCGCTGTCAGGGCCGACCCAAAGACAAATAGTTGCTGTACTCCCAGCCGGCGGCACAGGGAGCGCAGGGCGGGCAGCACTGAAAGTAGCTCAGGATGAAGCATAAGACTTGGCAGTACGCAGCGGCGTCTTCGGAGATACAACGGCTATTTCAACGAGTAAATCCGCTCAATTATCTCCACCACTTTCAGCCCTTCCTGCGCATTGGTCGTGGCCGTGCCGCGCTGTCGCAGCGTGTCCACCACGTTTTCAATTACGTGGCCGTGGTTGGCGGCGGAGCCCTGGTAGGGGCCGTAGTGGTTGGCAGGGTTGGTGGGCGGCAGCGTGGGCAACTGGTAGTCGCGCAGGTGGCAGTATTCCACTTTATCCATGTACTGCCCGCCGATTTTGAGGGAGCCGTGTTCGGCCACCACGGTCAGGGAGCTTTCCAGGTTCCGGTCCCAAACGGCGGTGCTGTAGCTGAGTGTGCCGCTGCCCCCGCGCACGAGGTCGAAGGTGACGAGGCCGCTATCCTCAAACTCGGTGATGCCCTGGTGGTTGAAGTCGCGGAAGCGGGCCGAGATATTCGTAACGTCACCGAACACCCAGTACAGCAAATCCACGAAGTGGCTGAACTGGGTGAAGAGCGTGCCGCCGTCCTCGGCCTGGGTGCCCTTCCAGCCGCCGGGCCGGTAATAACGGGCATCGCGGTTCCAGAAGCAGTTGATTTGCAGCAGGTAAATCTGACCCAGCCGGCCCTCGTCGTACACCTGCTTGAGCCAGGCGGCGGGCGGCGAGTAGCGGTTCTGCATCACGCCGAATACCAACCGGCCGGTTGCGCGAGCCGTTTGCGCAATGGTTTCGGCGTCGGCCGTGCTCAAAGCCAGCGGCTTTTCGACGACCACGTGCAAACCAGCGCGCAGCCCGGCCACGGCCTGGAGCGCGTGCTGGCCGTTGGGCGTGGCCACGGTGAGCACATCAGCCGCCGGGCCGTTGGTAAGGCAATCTTCGAGTGAAGTGAAAAACGGAACGCCGGGAAACTCCGCGGCCAGCTCCTGCCGCAGCTCCGTGCACACATCAACCAGCGCCACCAGCCGGGCATCGGCGGAGCGCGAAACGAGCGCGGCGTGCCGGCGGCCAATATGACCCACACCACAGATGGCAAAGCGGACGGGCAGGGCAGATGAACTCACCGGGAAAAGGACGGCGTAAGGTTCGCCTGAATGCTGGTAATAATATGTTCCTGCTGCGCCTCCGTCAGCAATAGATGAATCGGCAGCGAGAGCACCGTTTCGCACAGCTGCTCACTCACCGGAAACTGCCCCGCCCGGTAGCCCAGGTACTCATACGCCGGCTGCAAGTGCGCCGGTAGCGGGTAGTACACCATCGTCGGCACCCCCTGCTGGCGCAGTTCTTCGCGCAGCTGCTCGCGGCGGGCGGCGTTTTCCAGGGTGATGGTGTACTGGTGAAAGACGTGGGAGCTGCGCACGTCGCGGGCCGGAATGCGCAGGCCGGGCACCTGGCTCAGCGCGGCGTCGTAGCGGGCGGCCACAGCCTGCCGGGCGGCGGTGGCGGCGGGCAGGTGCCGCAGCTTTACTTGCAAAAGGGCCGCTTGTAGCGTGTCGAGGCGGGAGTTGAGGCCGATGCGCTGGTGCCGGTACTTCTGACTCTGGCCGTGGTTGGCCAGCTGCCGAAGCAGGGCAGCACGGACCGGGTCGCGGGTGAGCAGGGCACCGCCGTCGCCGAGGGCGCCCAGGTTTTTGGACGGAAAAAACGAAGTAGTGCCTACCGCGCCCACCGTGCCGGCAAAAACAGTTTCGCCATCGGCAAACCGGAAAGTAGCGGCAATGGCCTGGGCGTTGTCTTCAATCAGCGGCACCCCCTGCTGGCGGGATATGGCGCGCAACGCCTCCAAGTCGGCGCATTGCCCAAACAAATGCACGGCAATAATGGCGCCCGTGCGCGGCGTGATGGCCGCCGCCACGGCCGCCGGGTCAATGTTGAAGGTGTCGGGGCGCACGTCCACCAGCACTGGGCGCAAGCCCAGCAGCGCGGCGGCTTCCAGCGTGGCCACGTAGGTGAAGGCGGGCACGATGACCTCGGCGCCGGCCGGTAAATTCAGGCTCAGCAGGGCCAGGGTCAGCGCGTCGGTGCCGTTGGCGCAGGGCACCACGTGGGCGCCGCCCAGGCAGGCGCCCAGCTCGGTGGCAAACTCGGCCACGGCCGGGCCCTGAATGTAGGCGCCGCCCGCCACCGCCGCCAGCAGGGCCTCGTTCAGCGCGGGCTGCATAGCGGCGTGCTCGGCGGCTAAATCAAGTAGTTGAATGGGCGGGAAAGGCGCGGCAGGCAAGGCGGAAGCAGGCAAAGCAAAAAGATAGTTCAGCGCCCGAGGCCGCTGGCAACGGCCAAAGATAGGCCCGCGCTAGCGGCGGCCTCCCCCCTGCTGGCGCAGCTCGGCCAGGGTCCAGCGCAGGCGCAGCAGGTCGAACTGCCCTAAATCCGGGTCGGCCGAAAGCAGGTTGCGGTGCAGACGCGCTTCGGCGGCGGCCAGCAGCTTTTCGGTGGCGCCGGCCAGCTGCAGGCGGCGCAGACGCAGGGCCAGGCGCAGCAGCCGCGAGTCGAGGCCCAGGCCCTGAGCGCGGTAGAGCTGCACGAGGTTGCGCACGGCGTGCTGCGACTTAGCCAGAAAAACCGCCGCCGGGTCCAGGCCTTCGTCGTGGCGCACGGGGTTGTCGAGGTGCAGCACGGGCACGGCGGCCTGGCGCAGGTTCCAGCCCAGTTGGGTGTCTTCGTGGCCGTAGTGGCGCAGCTGCTCGTTGAGCGGAAAGCGGCGGTAAATGTCAGCCTTCAGTAATAAGTTATTGAGCATGAGCTGGCTGTACGGGTTCTGGTTGCGCACGACGGCCGGGCGGGCCTCGCGGGCAGTGGCATAGCGGTAGCGCAGCTGCAGGGTGGGCTCGGCGGGCGGCACGGAGGCGTAGCTCACGCCGCCTTCCAGCACCGGGGCGCGGTGGCGGGCCTCGGCGTAGCGGCGCAGAAACTGCGCATCGGGCAGGCGGCCGTCGTTGTCGAGCAGCAGCAGCCACTCGTGGCGGGCGCCGGCGGCCAGCCGGTTGCGGGCGGCTGAGCGGCCCACGTTGGCCGGCAGCTCCTCGTAACGGACGCCGGGGAGTGCGGCCAGCGGGCAGTTCTGGCGCCGATACTCTTCCGCTGAGCCATCATCGAGGCAGCAGATTTCGACCGGGCCGGGCCAGTCGGATAGCTGCGCCAGCAGCTCCCGCACCAGCGGCAGCACCGCGTGATTAAAAACCGGAATCAGAATCGAAAGGCCGTGGTCGCTATTGCCCATAATGGTTTTCAACCAAAACGCCTGTCCGGCTGACGAAGCAGCTTATCAGGTCAGAACGCCCAGCAAGGATTGATTACTGATTCGTTCAGCGGGGAGAAGATGCTTCCTTCGTCAGCCGGACAGACGAGGCGGAGAAGCCGGATTAAACTACCCGAGAGTCCAGCAGCTGCCCATCCTGGCAAGTCAGCACGCGGTGCGGGTAGTCCTTGATTAGCTGGAAGTTGTGGGTGGCCATGAGCACGGTGGTGCCGGCGTGGTTTATTTCCCGAAACAGCTGCATAATGCCATCGGCCACTTCGGGGTCGAGGTTGCCGGTGGGCTCGTCGGCCAGCAGCAGCAGGGGCTCGTTGAGCAGGGCGCGGGCAATGACGACGCGCTGCTGCTCGCCGCCCGAGAGCCGGTGCGGCAGGCGGTTCGTGACCTGGCTCAGGCCCACGCGCATCAGCACTTCCTGCACGCGCTGCTGCTTGCGGGTTTTGCCCTTCCAGCCGGTAGCGCCGAGCACAAAGAGCAGGTTTTCGGCCACCGTGCGGTCCGAGAGCAGCTGAAAATCCTGAAACACAATGCCGAGCTTGCGGCGCAGATACGGCACGTCCCGGTCGCGCAGGCGGGCCAGGTCGTAGCCAGCCACCGTGGCCGCGCCGCCGCCCAGCGGCAGGTCGGCGTACAGGGTTTTGAGCAGCGAGGACTTGCCGGCGCCGGTGCGGCCCACGAGGTAGGCAAACTCGCCCTTTTCCAGCTGAAACCCCACGCCCTGCAGCACCGGCCGGGTTTCCTGCACCACGGTGGCGTCGTGCAGGTCCAGAATCAGAGAGGTTGCTGAGGGGGCAGATTCCACAGATTTCGGGGGCAAGAGGATAGCCGGTAAGGAGCGCAGCGAGCTGCAGGACAGATTAAATAGCCAGCGGGCGCAGCTTGCCGAACTCTAGTTTGGAAATCACGGCGGCCAGCTCAGTTTCCTTGCCCTCCAGGCCGTAGCGGTGCAAGTCCTTGAGCGGCCGGTCGGCACGGAAATAGGCAATTAACACAAACTGCTCGTCGCGCAGCTGAATGTAATCCGGAATTTTCGCCTTTCCCTTTACCTTGATAATGTACATGAGGTCAATTAAAAAGTATGGGTTAAAAATTAAAAATGAATGAGGCTATTCTTCCCTGGCGGCTGAGTGGGAATTTTTAATTTTTAATCCATAATTTTTAATTCAAAGCTAGGCGTTCACGCGCTTGTGGTCGGCCAGGAAAGTGGCCAAGCCCTTGTCGGTCAGCGGGTGGTTGAGCAGGCCGGTGATAACGCTCAGCGGGCAGGTCACTACGTCGGCCCCGATTTCGGCGCACTGAATCAGGTGCGGCACGTGGCGCACCGAGGCGGCCAGCACCTCGGTGGGGTAGCCGTAGTTGCCGAAGATGTTCACAATCTGCTCGACCAGCAGCAGGCCGTCGTGCCCGATATCGTCGAGGCGGCCCACGAAGGGCGACACGTAGGTCGCGCCGGCTTTGGCGGCCAGCAAAGCTTGCCCAGCACTAAAAATCAGAGTGCAGTTGGTTTTGATGCCCTTGTCGGAGAAGTACTTGATGGCTTTGATGCCGTCGCGAATCAGGGGGACCTTCACCACGATGTTGGGGTGCAGCTCGGCCAGCTCGTCGCCCTCGCGGACGATGGTGGCGAAGTCGGTGCCGATGACCTCGGCCGACACGTCGCCGTCCACCATCTCGCAAATCTGCCGGTAGTGGCTCATCACCGCGTCCACGCCGCGAATACCTTCCTTGGCCATGAGCGAGGGGTTAGTGGTTACGCCGTCGAGGATGCCCAGCTCCACGCCTTCGCGGATTTCATTCAGATTGGCGGTGTCGAGAAAGAATTTCATAGAAAAAATGCGGAATCGGAAATCTTGAGAAGGAATGGCTAGCCGCGTAGTTCGTATATGCTCCTTTCTGCCCGATTCCTGATTGAGGCAAAAAGAAGCCGGCCCCAAAGCTACTCACCAAGCCGCCAGGCGGAACGAAGAGCAGCGGTGGGGCCGACACGAAAAGGCAAAAAAAAGCAAGCCAAAATCGCACCGCTCAACCACCTACCCTTGCTACCTTCCGGTCCTGGGGGAGTTCAGCAGGAGCTGGTCGTTCTGACTTGCCGCTGCAAAGATAATCACAGATGATGCAGATTGGGCAGATAACGCAGGTGTGGACGCCATTTACATCAATTCTGAGCTGAAAATGAGCGGCTTATCAGCGGTTATTATTTCAAATCTCTCCGGTTTTTGTGGCTAAAAGTGCGCTGCCGATTAGCTGAACCGCCCGGCTTGGGGTAGCTTTGCGCTACCATTGGTTTGCCCGGCTCTTCCCTAAAATCTCATCCCTCAGCAGAACGTTATCGGCCGTCAGAACATCATCGGCGGCATCCGCGGCTTCATCTGCACCATCTGTGATTCATGCAGCAAATCCTCATTCTTGATTTCGGCTCCCAGTATACTCAGCTCATTGCCCGGCGCATCCGCGAGCTGAACGTGTTCTGCGAAATTCACCCCTACACCCACGCCCCCCAGCTGGCCACTCGCGCCGACCTGCGGGGCGTTATTCTGTCCGGCTCGCCCTGCTCGGTGCGCGAGGCCGGCGCCCCGAACCCCGACCTGAGCCACCTGCTGGGCCGAGTACCGGTGCTGGGCGTGTGCTACGGAGCGCAGCTTTTGGCCTTCCAGCAGGGGGGCGAGGTGCTGCCCTCCACGATTCGGGAGTACGGCCGCGCCCATCTCACCCACCTCAACCAGCACCACCCCCTGCTGGCCGGCCTGAGCCTGGGCTCGCAGGTCTGGATGTCGCACGGCGACACGATTAAAACGCTGCCGGCCGGCTTCCTGGCCCTGGCCGGCACGCCCGACGTGGCCGTGGCGGCCTACGAAATCGAAGGCCAGCCCACCTACGGCATTCAGTTTCACCCCGAAGTCACGCACAGCCAGGAAGGCAAGCAGCTGCTGCGCAACTTCGTGGTCGACATCTGCGGCTGCGACCAGAGCTGGACGCCGGAGCACTTCGTGGATTCGGCCGTGCTGGCGCTGCAAAATACCATCGGGCCCGCCGACCAGGTGATTCTGGGCCTCTCCGGCGGCGTCGATTCCAGCGTGGCGGCCCTGCTGCTGCACCGCGCTATCGGGCCGCGGCTGCACGGCATTTTCGTCGATAACGGCCTGCTGCGGCAGGATGAATTCGCCTCAGTGCTAAAGGCTTACGAAGGCCTGGGCCTGAACGTAACCGGCGTGAACGCCGCCCCCGAGTTCTATGCCGCTCTGGCCGGCATCGCTGACCCTGAGCTAAAGCGCAAGGCCATTGGCCGCACCTTTATCGAGGTGTTCGACCGCGAGGCGCAGAAGGTGCGGGGCGCGCGCTGGCTCGCGCAGGGCACGATTTACCCCGACGTAATTGAGTCAGTCTCGGTGCACGGCTCGTCCGTTACCATCAAGAGCCACCACAACGTGGGCGGCCTGCCCGCGAAGATGAACCTCAACATCGTGGAGCCGCTGCGCATGCTCTTCAAGGACGAGGTGCGCGAGGTGGGCGCCGCGCTGGGCTTGCCCAGTGAAATATTGAACCGTCACCCCTTTCCCGGCCCCGGCCTCGGCATCCGCATTCTCGGCGACATCACGCCCGAAAAAGTGGACCTGCTCCAGCGCGCTGACGGCGTGTTCATCAACCTGCTCAAGGAGCGCGGCCTCTATCAGGAGGTGTGGCAGGCCGGCGCCATGCTGCTACCCGTGCAAAGCGTGGGCGTGATGGGCGACGAGCGCACCTACGAGCGGGTCGTGGCCCTGCGCGCCGTAACCAGCGTCGATGGCATGACCGCCGACTGGGCCCACCTGCCCTACGAATTCCTGGCCGAAGTGAGCAACAAAATCATCAACCAGGTACGCGGCATCAACCGCGTGGTGTATGATATTTCGAGCAAGCCACCAGCGACGATAGAGTGGGAATAGCGCCTTATCTGCGTTCAGCGGTTAAGCAACACTTAAGGTATGCAGATGAAGATTGGCATCGAAAAGTATACGGACGCAGTGCTGACACTACCGGCTGCCGGACAATACATTGTTGCGCACCAGACGCAAACCCAACTTGTGGTGTACCAGGCGTATAAGCCCAGCATAGCTGCCTTTGCGGTTGAGCACCAACACTTAGGCGGGCCAGCGTTTAGTTACGAGCGCATGTCGTGGATAAAGCCGAACTTCCTGTGGATGATGTACCGCTGTGGGTGGGCCAGCAAAGAAAATCAGGAGCGGGTACTCGCCTTATGGCTGGATAAGGCTGCTTTTGAAGAAATACTCGGGCAAGCTGTTTTCTCATCCTATAGCGCGCGACACTACGCTTCGCCCGAAGCGTGGCGCACAATGCTGAATGAGAGTGAGGTCCGGCTGCAATGGGACCCTGACCATGACCCGTACGGTATGAAACTGACGCGCCGGGCGGTCCAATTGGGCCTGAAAGGCGCAGCATTGCGCAGGTTCGGCGAGCAACAAATAAGTCAGATTGAAGACATCACGGACTTCGTGCACCAGCAGCGGGGACACTTGGAGCTGCACCAGCTGGACAAACTGTACGTACCGGAAGAGCGGGTTTATAATGTGGTAACCACGGATTTGGCTGGCCGGATTGGTATCGTATAGAAAGCTGATTTCACCAACTTTCGCCGACGCTACCTTTCGCTGTTCCACTTACTCCATGACCACCGTCTCCTGCACTGCCGACCAAAACCCGCTTCTGCAGGCGTTTCACGACTACGAGTGGGGCGAGCCGGTGACGGATGCAGATATCCTAATCGAATACCTCGTGCTGCACACCTTTCAGCTGGGGTTCGATTTTCCGGTGGTGCTCAAGCGGCGCGAGGGGTTTCGGGAGCTGCTGGCCGGCTTCGATGCCAGCCGGCTGGCGCGCTTTGGCGAGGAAGAAATTGCCGAGCTGCTGCTCAATCCGCGCATTCTGCGCAACCGCCGCAAGCTCGAAGCCACCGTACAAAACGCCCAGGCCTGGCGGCGCCTGCTGGCCGAAACGGGCGGGCAGCAGGGGGTGCTAACGTTTTTTTACGGCTTCGTAGGCGGGCGCCCGCTCGATAACCGCCGGAGCGCTGACAACCCGGCGCCCGTTTCTACACCGGCCAGCTTGGAAATGAGCCAGGAGCTGAAGCGCCGCGGCTTCGTGATGACCGGCCCGGTTACCTGCTACAATCTTATGCAAACCGCCGGCCTGGTCAATGACCACCTGCTCAGCTGCCCGCGCCACGCCGATTGCCAGGCACTGGCGGCGCCATTTCGCCGGTAACTCCCGGCCAGCCAAAGGGGTGGTATGACGGTGGTTAAACTATAGTATCAGGCGGGCCAGCAGGGGGTGTGCCGCCCAGCCAATAGTGGCCCCACTGCTCTAAAACCCTTTCGGCAGCTCAATGCCCTTGATGGTTTTGTAGAGGCTCAGCGCGTTTTGGTCGGTCATGCCGGCTACGTAGTCGGTGAGCAGCAGGATTTGCTCGTAAGCCGGGGCGCCGGCCTGCGGGCCGACGGCGCGGTACTGGTCGGGCAGCAAATCCAGGAGCTTGCGCGAGCGGTGATTTTGCTGCCGGTCGAAGATGGCATTCAGAAAGGCGTCGAGCAGGCCGCCGAGCACCTCGAAGCCGGCGGCCTCAATTTCCAGCACCGGCCGGCTGCGGTAGAGCCTGGCGATGCTCAGGCGCTGCACTTCCTGCAGGTCGGCGTAGCAGCTGATTTCCTTGATGAGCGGCAGGTCGTACTCGCCGCGGAGCATGGCCGGGGCGTGTTGGGCAAAGAGTGTGGCGGTTTCATCCACGAGCTTGCCGATGAGGCGGGCGCGCAGGTAACCCAGTTCCTCGCGCCAGTCGTGCCAGACCAGGCTGCGGGGCCGCGCGGCATTGTCGTTCAGCATGTTGCGCAGCAGGTTCAGGCCGCGCTGCTCGTCAATGAGGCCCAGCTTGAGGCCGTCCTCGAAGTCGATGATGCGGTAGCACAAATCGTCGGCCGCCTCCACCAAAAACGCCAGCGGGTGGCGGTGGTAGAAGCCGGCCGCCGCATCCTTGGCCTGCAAGCCCAACTCCTCGGCCACAACCCTGAACTGGGCGTTTTCGGTCTGGAAATGGCCGTATTTCTTCTCGCTGGCGCCGCCGGTTTTGGCCCTCTCAGCCACCACCGAGGGCTTGGGATACTTGGTGAACGCGCCCAGTGTGGCGTACGTCAGCCCCAGGCCGGCCGAGCCGGTGTTGTGGGCCGCGTAGGTATGGGTGAGGATGCGAAAGCCGGCCGCGTTGCCCTCAAAGTTGAGCAAATCGGCCCGCTCGGCATCGGTCAGGTTAGTGATGAACCGCTCGGCCGGGCGGGAGCCGAAGTAGGCCGAAATGGCGTCCTCGCCCGAGTGGCCGAAGGGCGGGTTGCCGATGTCGTGGGCCAGGCAGGCGGCCGCCACAATGTCGCCGCAGTCCTGGTCGAAGTCGGGCAAGTCTTTACCTATATCGGGCTGCAATTCCAGCAGGCGCCGCGCCGAGAGCCGGCCCAGCGAGCGGCCCACGCAGGCCGTTTCGAGCGAGTGCGTGAGGCGGGTGTGCACGAAGTCGGTTTCGGGCAGCGGCATGACCTGCGTCTTGCGCTGCAGGCGCCGGAACGCCGAGCTGAACACCACCCGGTCGTAGTCCATCAGGTAGGGCGAGCGGCCGGGCTGGGCCGCCTCGGCGGGGCGGTCGGGGTAGCGGCGGGCCGAGAGCAGGCGGTTCCAGAGCATTCTAAGGCGTGAAGATGGGCAGGATGATTGGTAAGAGGCACTGAGTCAAATCTAACTGGACAAATATGCACTCCAACTGCATATTTGTCCAGTTGGGTTATAACGCGTAGATTTGCAGCATGATACCGCGCACCCTGACCGAAAAATTACGCCAGTTAGCGCGCAGCTTTCCCGTGCTCAGCCTGACAGGCCCGCGCCAGTCGGGCAAATCTACGCTCGTGCGCCGCGTGTTCGATACGCTGCCCTACGTCTCGCTCGAAGACCCCGACGTGCGCGAATTAGCCCAAACTGACCCGCGCCGGTTTCTGGCTGCCTACCCGCAGGGCGCGGTGCTCGATGAGGTGCAGCGGGTGCCCGGCCTGTTCTCCTACCTGCAGGGCATCGTAGACCAGCAGCCCGCGCCGGCCGCGCCCTATGTGCTCACTGGCTCGCAGAATTTTCTGCTGCTCGACGCCATCAGCCAGAGTCTGGCCGGGCGCACGGCCGTGCTGCGCCTGCTGCCCCTGAGCTTCGCCGAGCTGCAGGCCGCCGGGCAGGTGCCGCCCACGCTGGCCGCGCAGCTGCTGCAAGGCGGCTACCCCCGCCTCACCCAAACCCACCTCGCGCCGGCCGACTTCTACCCCAGCTACATCCAAACCTACCTGGAGCGCGACGTGCGCTCGCTGCAAAACGTGCTCGACCTGAGCACGTTCACCCGGTTTGTGCGGCTCTGCGCCGGCCGCATCGGCTCGCCGCTCAACCTGACCTCGCTGGCTTCGGACTGCGGCGTGGCCGTGAACACGGCCAAGGCCTGGCTATCGGTGCTGGAAGCCTCGTATGTGGTGTATCTGCTGCCGCCGCACCACCAGAATTTCAGCAAGCGCCTCATCAAATCGCCCAAGCTGTATTTCTACGACACGGGCGTGGCCTGCTCGCTGCTGGGTTTGCGCACGGCCCAGCAGGTCGAGACGCACTACCTCTGGGGCAGCTTGTTCGAGAACCTGGTCGTAACCGAAATCCTCAAGCACTATGACAGTCTGGGGCAGGTGGCGCCGCTGTATTTCTGGCAGGACAAAACCGGCCGCGAAGTAGATTTGCTGCTCGAAAAACCGGGCAGCGAGCTGCTGGCCCTGGAAGTCAAAGCCGGCTTCACGCTCAGCCCGGATTATTTCCGGCAGCTCAGCTACTGGCGTGGCCTGAGCGGCACCCCCGCCGAACGCGCTTATGTGGTGTATGCCGGCACCATTACGCAGAGCACCGCGCAAGGTACTTATCTGCCGTTGGCTGATTTGCCCGCCCTGTTGCGGGAGGTGG
>CAXUEM010000022.1:15306-16065 GCA_964249885.1 uncultured Hymenobacter sp.
CCCCAGCAGGCGCACGGTGCCGTAGCCCAGCAGCAGAAACAAGCCAAAAACCAAGGTCACGCCCCAGGTGCCGGGGAAGCCGAAGGGATGCAGCACCCGGTTGAGGATGTCATAGAACAGGCTCACGGGGTTGGTCAGCACGTCCCAGGAGTTGAAGCGCAGGTAGCGGCCCAGGTAAATGCCGAACGAGCCCAGCACCAAGGCCAGCGCCGCGAATCCCCAGCCGGCGGCGGTTCCCAGGCGGCGGCTCACCAGCGCCTGCATGTCGATAAGCGAGGCGTAGCCCAGCATCAGGCCGTTCCAGGCGCAGCTCAGTATCAGGGCCAAATCGTACCAGTAGGGCACGCCGGGCCGCTCGTGCAGGTGAAACAGGTCGGTGAGCAGGTAAGGTGCGTTGGGGAAAAACAGGAGCCAGACGGCCCCCACCGGCAGCAGCAGCCGCGCCCGCAGCGGCCCCCGGCTCAGGGCCAGCAGGGAGCTGAGCACGTAGGGAATCAGGGCCAGAAACAGATTCCAGAGCAAAAACAGAAAACGCACCTCGTGGCTGAGCAGCACCCGGCCCAAAACCAGGGCCAAGCTCAGGGCCAGCGAGGCGCCCAGCGTGAGCAGCAGCGGCAGGCGGGCGCGCAGGTCGGGAGCGGCAGTCGGGAGCATACGCGAAGGTAGGATGCGGACCCAGGTCGAGCGCGCTCAGGCGGTGGCTACTGCGCCGGGCCGCCGGCGGCAAAGCGCAGCTGGGCCTGGGTCTGGGCGTAGTTG
>CAXUEM010000022.1:16075-16604 GCA_964249885.1 uncultured Hymenobacter sp.
CGGGAAATGAGCAGAAACACGGTGCTCTCGCCGGCCTCGAAGCGGGTTTGCTCGCCGTCGCGCAGGCGTTGGTAGTTGGCCACGGCCCGCTGCTGCACCCGCAGCTGCTCCAGCAGGGCCTGCCAGTCGTTGGCGGCGGTTTGCAGGGCGTTGCTTACCAGGCGCTGGTCGTTGTCGAGCTGGAAGCCGGCCTCGCGCAGCTTGAGCTGCACGAGCTGGCGCTTGGCCCGCTCGGCGCGCAGAAACAGCGGCTGGCTCAGGCTCAGCCCCAGCTTGTAGTTATTGACCGAGTAGCCGCCCTGAAACGGCTGCGGCGAGCCTTCGAGCCCGAACGGCCGGCCCGGCAGCAGCAGGTTGTAGTCGAAGTTCAACTTGGGCAGCAGCTTGTTGAAGGCCAGGCGGTTTTCCAGGCCCAGCTGAATTTGCTTGGCACGGGTTTTCAGTAGGTCGGGGTGCAGCTGCTGGGCCTGGGCCGTGAGCAAGTAAAGCGAATCGGCGGGCAGCGGGCGCCAGCCAGCCGGGGGGGGCA
>CAXUEM010000023.1:0-4488 GCA_964249885.1 uncultured Hymenobacter sp.
CGCTGCCGCTCTTCCTCGGCCCGGCGCCGGGCCTGGGCCAGCTGAAAGTCGTAGGTGGCGCGCCGGCCGGCGTCGCTCAGCACGCGGTAGGCCACGCTCACGGCCTTGAACTGCTCCTCGAAGCGGGGGTCGCCGCCGTGCTTGTCGGGGTGATACTGCACCACCAGCCGCCGGTAGGCCCGCTTGATGTCGGCCGGGGCCGCGGTGGGCGGCACGCCTAGGGTTTGGTAGTGAGTCGGGACCACAGACAAGGTGAGGTGACGAGTAAAACGCGAACAGATGAAACCGGCCCGCCGGCCGGCCAGCAGGGGGTAGCTGGCGGTAGGTGCTATACCTCAACAGGCCAAAAAAGTGCGACCCGCTCTTGCCACCGCTGCCGCTTCGGCGCCGGCGGGAATTATACCGGGGCGTGGGCAAAAGTAGCAGCCAGTTGATTCAGGGCACTTTAGAGGTTAAAATAGTTGCCTTAAAACAACTATCGGCCCCGAAAAGTCAGCCGCCCCGGTTTTTTTCCCGTAAGAAAACGCCGCGCGGCGCCGGCCGGCTTTTGCAGCCCGGCGCCGGCCCGTCCGCCTTATTCTTCACCGCTGCCAACCAACTCCTTCGCCGTATGCTTTTCGACGACGACACTTCCAAAACGCCCCGCAACGACAGCATTATCAGCAACCTGACCGGCTACCTCGACACGCGCATCGACATTGTGCGCCTGGAGGTGCAGGAGAAGGTAGCAACCACGCTTGTGGCCACGCTGCACGGCGTGTCGCTGGCCGTGCTGGCCTTGTTCTTCCTGATTTTTCTCAGCGTGTTCGCCGGCCTGGCCCTCAACGAGGCCCTCGACAGCAGCTTCTGGGGCTTCGGCATCGTGACGGGCTTCTACCTCGTGCTGCTTATTCTGTTTTTAGTCGGCGTCGACAAAAAGCTTTTCCAGGGCCTGGCCGACAAGCTGCTGAAAGGCGCCATCTACAAAGCCGACAAGCGGCAGGCCTAGCCGGCGCGCCAGTCGAGCCCCGGCTGGCTGTCCTTTTTCCTCCTCTTAGCAACTAGCCTCTTTCTTACCGTTATGGCTGAAGAACTGAACAACCCCCTTTTTGACGACGAGCGCGAATTTCTGGAGCGCAAAAAGCAGGAGTATGAGCGCGCCCTGCGCGGCGACGTGGAGCACATCAAGGAGCAGAGTGTGCAGGTGGGCAAGGTGGCCGCCGTGGGCGCAGGCTTGGCCGGCACCATCTGGCTGATTAGCAAAGCCTTGGGGGGCGGACGCAAGCGCAAAGCCCAGAAACAGAAGCAAGAAAGCCTGCGCGCCGCCCAGGCCGGCAGCCGCAGCCGCGACGCCTACTATGACGATGCCGATGACGAGTTCGAGCTCGACGACGAGGCTTTCGCCCTGGACCGCAGCGCCGAATTCCGCGACTATGAGCACGACGAGCAGGAAGGCAGCTACGCCGATGGCGGCCGGTATCAGGGCGGCCACTCGGCCCGCGAATCGGCCCAGGTTTTCCTGGCGCAGGGTGACGACTACGATGAGGAAGACGAGGACGACAATTACCGGCGCCCCGCCCCGGGCTACTTCGAGACGCACTTTGACGACTCGGCCGACGACCAGGATTTCGACAACGGCTTCGCTAACCAGTTTGGCGATGACGACGATGATGACCAGACCCGCTACCGCCCCAGCGCGCACGCCGCGGACGATGACGATGACGACCTACCCGCCGGCCGCCTGGACTTCGGGCCGGCCGTGCACCTGCACAAACAAGGCAGCCAGCAGGGGGTGAACCCGCCGGTCAGCCGGGAAGCCCTGGCCTACGACGACAGCCGCCGCCTGCCCTCATCAGCTGAGTTTCCGGCTAGCCCGGCCTCGCGATACCAAGAATCCGAAGCGCCGCAAGCTCAGCGGCGCGACAAGTCTTTAGGCCAGCAGGCCGGCCAGCTGGTGAAGTCGTTTCTGGACACGGGCACCGGCAAAGCCGTGGCTGCCCAGGCCACGGCGCTGGGCTTGGCCTACGTGGCCAAGCTGATAAATGACCGGCTGCCGGTGGGCACACTGGGCAAAAATGCCGACCTTGCGGACGCGCCGGCCACGACCTCGTTCTATCCGCCGGCCACGCCTGCTTCTTCCGCTTCCACGCCCGCTGTTAGCCTGACTTTTACGGATGCCCCCACCGACCACCCTGATACTTTATTAACTATTGGAGCGCCCGCCGCGCGGCCGCATGGCGGTGGCGGGGCGGCGGGACCCCGACGACTTTACCGAAACCGGCTGCCTGAACCTGCTGCGCCTAGCGCAGCGGCACCCGATTGATTACTTTTTCGTGGGGGGCAGTCTGGTGCTGAGTGCGCACCAGGCTGCCCTCATTGCGTTGCTCAAGCAGCACAGCCCGGTGCCGGTGCTGCTATTTCCGAGCCACAGCCTGCACCTCGACGGGCCCGCCGACGGCCTGCTGCTGCTCTCGCTTATCTCGGGCCGCAACCCTGATTTTCTGATTGGGCAGCACGTGGTGGCCGCGCCGCGCCTGCGCCAAAGCGGCCTGCAGCTGCTGCCGACCGGCTACATGCTGGTCGATTCGGGCCGGCCCACCACGGCTTCCTACGTCAGCGGCACCGCGCCTTTGCCCCACGACAAGCCCGGCATTGCGGCCGCCACGGCCCTGGCCGGCGAGCAGCTGGGCCTGCGCCTGATGTACCTGGACGGCGGCAGCGGCGCGCAGAATCCGGTTTCGGCGCCCATGATTCGGGCCGTGCGGCAAATGGTGAGCACGCCCATCATCGTGGGCGGCGGCCTGAACACCAGCGAGAAGCTGCACGCCGCGCTGGCCGCCGGCGCCGACGTGGTAGTGGTAGGCAACCGGCTGGAGGAGGCGCCCGAGTTCCTAGCCGAGGCCGTAGCCACAGTGCGCAGCTTTGCGGGCGTACCGTCCTAGCTGAGCTAGAATTGGAGCAATGCCGCTGCTGAGCCGGCGCGCTTCATTGCAGCTAAGAAAAAACGGTGCACAGCGCCGGTCTAACTTAAAACCCCCTGCTGGCTGGTGCCAGCAGGGGTTTTATCTATCTAGTAAGAATATGCCACAAGTAATTCGGTAGAATCAGTTCAGCCGGCGCTTAGATTTAGATATTCATGGCCGACTCGCGGCGGCGCATTTTGCCGGCCGGGATGCCGAACATCATCTTGAAGCGGCGGCAGAAATAAGCCGTGTCTTTGTAACCGACTTCCTTGCCGATTTCGCGGATGCTTTTCTTCGTCGTGCGCAGCAGGAACACGGCGCGCTCCATGCGTTGGTACTCGATGTAGTCCTGCGGGTTGATGTTGGTCAGCATCTTGAAATACTGTCCCACGTAGTCCTCGCTTACGTTGGCCACGCCCGAGAGCACCTTGTTCGACAAGTCGCCACCCAGGTTTTCCTTGATGTAGTTGAACAGGTCAATCAGGCGCGGGTCCTTGAAGTAGGTGCTGTTGGTAGCCAGCTGCTCCACAAACATGTTGTTGCGCAGCACGTAGCGCACCACTTCCACCACGATGTTCTCGGTGTAGATAGTGATGAGACGCTCGCGGCCCGGCAGGTCCTGCATGCTTTCCTCGACCACCTTAATCACCAGATTGGCCAACTTGCTGTGCCCGCTAATCAGGAAGGCCGGCACGTCGAGCGAGGCGAAGAAGTTCACGGAGTCGAACACTTTGGCCTCGAAGCTGACGAAGCTGTGGCTTTCCTCGGCGTCGCCAATCAGGTCAAGGTTGTCGTTGCTGGAGAAGAACTTATCCTTGTTACTGATGAGGTCGTCGTTGGTGATGACACGGTTTTTGCCGCCCTCGCCGTACATGACCCGCGTGGCCCGGCCGCCCGGAATGAAGAGCATCTCGCCTTCTTCGACGTTGTGCTCATCCTCGCCAAACGTGATTTTTCCCTTGTGCAGCAGAATCAGGTTGTTGCCGACATCATAGGAGTTCTTTACCGTAAAGGGCTGATGCAGAACCAGATTCTTCGCCTTAATGTAGTGCACCCCCAGCGACTCGATGACCTTGTTGTAATCTTCCATAATAATGTAATGTTTTACCTCACCGTCAAAGATAGCGAAATTGTACTCAGTGAACCCCAAATACCAGCATTATATTCAAAAAATAATAAAAAACCCGCACTTAGTCCCGTTCGGACCAAGTGCGGGCTATAAAATTGCACTACTAAGAACTTCTATCCTATTTAAGAATTTCCCGCGAGATTACAATTTTCTGGATTTCCGAGGTACCCTCGTAAATCTGGGTGATTTTGGCGTCGCGCATCAGGCGCTCGACGTGGAACTCCTTTACAAAGCCGTAGCCGCCGTGAATCTGCACGGCTTCCACAGTCTGGGTCATGGCTACCTTCGAGGCAAACAGCTTGGCCATGGCGCCCGACTTGGCATAATCGACGTGGGCGTCCTTGTCGGCGGCGGCCTGCAGGCAGAGCAGGCGGGCAGCGTCAATTTCGGTGGCCATGTCGGCTAGCTTGAACTGAA
>CAXUEM010000023.1:4498-8250 GCA_964249885.1 uncultured Hymenobacter sp.
GACGCGGTGTGCATGGTTGCTTCCATGTAGCCGGCGCTGCGGTAGATCATCGACTCCACGGCAAACATCCGTATCGCCATTTCCGCCAGCTTTTCCTTCATCAGGCCGAATTCACCGATGGATTTGCCGAAGGCTTTGCGCTCCTTGGCGTACTTCAGGCTCAGCTCCAGCGCGCCGGAGGCGATGCCCAGGGCCTGCGCCGCGATGCCGATGCGGCCGCCGGCCAGCACCTGCATGGCGAACTTAAAGCCGAAGCCGTCCTCGCCGATGCGGTTTTCCTTTGGCACTTTCACGTCCGTGAACATGAGTGAGTGCGTGTCGGAGCCGCGAATGCCGAGCTTATTTTCCTTGGGGCCCACCACGAAGCCGGGCGTGTCCTTGTCCACAATCAGGGCGTTGATGCCACGGTGCTTGGCCTCGGGGTTGGTTTGGGCAATGACGAGGTACACCGAGGCCGTGGAGCCGTTGGTAATCCAGTTTTTGGTGCCGTTGAGCAGGTAATGGTCGCCCATGTCCTCGGCCGTGGTGCGCTGCATGGTGGCGTCGGAGCCGGCTTCGGGCTCCGAGAGGCAGAAGGCGCCGATGATTTCGCCGGAGCACAGCCGGGGCAGGTACTTCTGCTTCTGCTCTTCGGTGCCGTACTTCTCCAGGCCCCAGCAAACCAGCGAGTTATTCACGGACATGATGACGGAGCAGGAGGCGTCGACCTTGGAAATTTCTTCCATGGCCAGCACGTAGCTCACCGTGTCGAGGCCGGAGCCGCCGTACTCGGGGCTTACCATCATGCCCATAAAGCCCAGCTCGCCCATCTTTTTGATTTGCTCGGAGGGGAATTTCTGGTGTTCGTCGCGCTCAATCACGCCGGCCCAGAGCTCGGACTGGGCAAAGTCGCGGGCAGCGGCCTGCACGGCCAGCTGCTCTTCGGTGAGCTGGAAAATGGACGGGGTAGCAGTTTCGGTAGTCATAAGAGAAAAAGGGGTGGGAATGAGGGCGCACAAACCGCCGGCAAGCCGTTTGCGGCCACGAAATTACGCAAGCCGGCCCGGCCATAACCCCCCGGCGCCGCGAATAGTTGGCCGGGCGCAAAAAAGCCGCCCCGGCGGTCGGGGCGGCTTAATCTGGCGGCAGCCAGCAGGGGGTAAGCACCCGGCCGGCCACGCGAGCGACTTAGTTGCGGTTGCGGCCGCTCATGAAAATGGTCACGTAGTAGAACAGCGTGGCCAGCGAGCTGATGGCAGCTACCACGTAGGTCATGGCAGCCCACCACAACGCGTCTTTGGCCATGCCATGCTCCCGCGTGGTGACGATGCCGCGGCTGTCCATCCAGGCCAGGGCCCGGCTGGAGGCGTCGAACTCGACGGGCAGAGTGATGAAGCTAAAGAGCGTGGTCAGGACGAAGAAGGCAATGCCGATGCCCAGCGGCAGGGGCGTTTTGTTTATCAACAGCACACCCGCCAACAGGATAAGCGGCATGAAGCGCGACACCGCACTCACGGCCGGCACGATGGCCGAGCGCAGCTGCAGAAACGAGTAGTTCTGGGCGTGCTGCACGGCGTGGCCGCACTCGTGGGCCGCTACGGCCGCCGCGGCGGCGCTGCGCTCGGCGTACACCGATTCGCTCAGGTTGACGGTGCGGTTGCTGGGGTCGTAGTGGTCGGTGAGCGAGCCTTCGGTGGAGATGACGCGCACGTTGTGGATGCCGTGGTCGGCCAGCATCTGCTCGGCTACCTCGCGGCCGCTCAGGCCGGCCTGCAGGCCCACGCGGCCGTACTCGGTGAACTTGCTGCGCAAACGCCACTGGATGAAAAAGCTGACCAGCATGGTCAGAATCAGGAACAAGTACATGGCAGAGGGAACAAAAGGGTGAGAAATCAGCCGTAAGCCCGGGCCGGCGCCGATGGCGGGCGGCCGATGCTTACGGAGACTTAAACGCAAATGCGCCCGGTTTTGCTCCCTTTTTTCGCGGTTCTGCGCTGCGCTTACAGGCCCAGCTGCCGGATGCGCGCCACAATATTCGAGGTGCTGTAGCCGCTAACCAGCGGCACGGTCAGCACCTGACCGCCGCGGGCCAGCACGGTTTCATGGCCCACAATCTGCCCAACGGCGTAGTCGTCGCCCTTCACCAGAATATCCGGCTGCACCAGCTCAATCAGCTGCAGCGGGGTGGGCTCGCCAAACAGCACCACGGCATCGACAAAGGCCAGCGCGGCCAGAATGCGGGCCCGCGAGGTTTCATCCTGCAGAGGGCGGCCGGGCTTGAGGCAGCTCACGGAGAGGTCGGTGTTGAGGCCTACTACCAGCCGCTCGCCGAGGGCGCGGGCTTTTTCGAGGTAGTCGACGTGGCCCAGGTGCAGCAAATCAAAGCAGCCGTTGGTGAACACCAGGCGCTGACCGGCCGCGCGCCAGCCGGCCAGCAGGGGGGGCAGCTGCTCCCAGGTCAGGATTTTGTCGGCGGTGGGCATTTGCGAAGGGTTGAGTTTTGAGAGTTGAGGGTTGAATGAGCTTGTTGCCGACAGAAACGACGGCACTTAAAACTCAACCCTTCACACTTAGCATTTCGGCGGGCTTGCCGGCGCGGGCCATGCTGGCCACGAAGCTGATGCCGCCCATGAGCACCACCAACAGGGTCTGGGAGCCGTGGGCTACCAGCGCGTAGGCAATGCCGCCGCCCTTGGAGACGCCGTACACCAGCAGGGTGCTCTGCACGAGCAAGTGAAACGTGCCGATGCCGCCCGACACCGGCGCGGCCATGCCAAATGCCCCGAACGTGAGCACCGCCAGCCCGGCGCCTAGGCCCAGGCCGCTGGTTTCGGGGAAAGCGAAAAAGGCGAGGTAGCTGCTCAGAAAGTAAATCAGCCAGGTGAAGAGCGTGTGCAGCAGAAACAGGCCTTTGCGCTCCAGCTTCAGCACGCTGAACACGCCCGCCAGCATGCCGCGCACGAAACCCATCAGGCGGTTGAAAAAGGCGTTTTGCCGCAGCTTTTCCAGGTTGCGCAGCAGGCCGAACAAGGCCGCGGCCAGTAGCAGCACGGCAATTGCGCCCGCTAGCAGCAGGGTGTTGCGGTTGCGGGCCAGCGCATCATAGCGCCCGCTCACGAGCCAGTCCGTGACCCAGGCCCAGAATTTCTCAAAATCAACCAGCAGCGTGGCGCCGAGCAAGCTCAGCAAAACCACCACGTCGATGATGCGTTCGGCGACCACCGTGCCCAGGCTTACCTCCACCGGCACCCGGCTGGTGCGGCGCAGCACCGAGCAGCGGATGACCTCGCCCATGCGCGGCAAAACCAGGTTGGCCAGGTAGCCCACCATCATGGCGTGGTACACGTCGGCGTAGCGGGCGCGGGCGGTAGTCGTGGCCGAGTCGAGCTGCATTTTCCAGCGGTAGGCCCGGCTGAAATAGCCCAAGGCCGACAGCGCCAGCGTCAGGCTCAGCCAGCCGTAGTTGGCCTCGCGCAGCGTTTGGCCGATGCGGGTCAGGTCCTGCCCGCGCACGGCGTAGGCCATCAGCAGGCCCGAAACGGCCAGCAGCAGGGCATACTTGAGAATATTAAGCAGATTTTTCACTTAAGCTGTTAGCTGTCAGCTAGTAGCTGCTAGCTTTCTGGTAATTGAGGCTGACTTTAAAAGCCAACAGCTCCAAAAAATCACCCTAGCCGGTTGTGCTGGTCAGGGAAGACGAGCGTGGGCTTGTGGGCGCGGGCCTCGGCAAAGTCAATCAGGGCGTAGGAGATGATGATGACAATGTCGCCCAC
>CAXUEM010000023.1:8260-9527 GCA_964249885.1 uncultured Hymenobacter sp.
GCTCCACGGGCTGAACCCGGCGATCCTCACCGTCCACGCGGCGGGCGGCCGGGCCATTAAGGCAAATCATGCCCGAGCCGCGGGCCCCGCAGATGGTGTAGGTTTCGAACCGCTCGCCGTTGTTAACGTTGACGATGGTCACCTTCTCGTTTTCCACCATGTTGGCCGCGTCGAGCAGGTCCTCGTCAATGGTGATGCTACCCACGTAGTGCAGCTCGGCCTGCGTGACCTTGGCGCGGTGAATTTTCGACTTGAGAACCTCAATATGCATGACGCGGGATAGGGCGGGATGATGCGGCCGGCAAAGATAGGGCGGCCAGCAGGCTGTAGCGCGAAACTCGGCTTTGCGCTAGAGTTCCACCACCACATTATCAATCAGCCGCACGCCGTCCAGATGGGCCGCCACGCACAGCACTACGGCCCGGCCGGGCTCATAAACCTCAACGGGCTGCAGGGTCTGGGCGTCGGCCACCTCGAAATACTCGACATTGAAGGCGGGCTCCTGAGCCAATTGGGCCAGCGCCGCGGCCTGCACCTGCCGGGGCGGTACCCCCTGCTGGACGCGCTGAGCCGCCGCCTGCAGGGCCTGGTAGAGCAGCGGGGCCACGGCCCGGGCTTCGGGGCGGAGGCGGCGGTTGCGCGAGGACATGGCCAGCCCATCGGCCTCGCGGATGGTGGGCGCGGCCACCAGCTCCAGGTCGAAGGATAAGTCGGCCACCAACTGCCGGATGATGGCCACCTGCTGCCAGTCTTTCTGCCCGAAATAGGCCCGGTGCGGCCGCGCCAGATGAAACAGCTTGCTCACCACCGTGGCCACGCCGTGGAAGTGGCCGGGCCGGTGGGCGCCTTCCATCACCCGCTCCAGCGGCCCGAAGTCGAAGCGCAGCACGGTGGGCGTCGGGTACATTTCCTCGGCTGCGGGCAGAAACAGAACGGTGCAGCCAGCTCCGGCCAGCAGGGGGGCGTCGGCCTCGGGCAGGCGCGGGTAGAGGCGGAAGTCGTCGGCGCTGTTGAACTGCGTGGGGTTGACGAAGATGGAGGCAATGACCACATCGCAGTCCTGACTAGCGGCTTGTACCAGCTGCAGGTGGCCCGCGTGCAGGGCGCCCATGGTGGGCACCAGCCCGAGGCGCCGGCCGGCCGCGCGGGCCTGTTCGGTGTAGGCGCGCAGCTCGGCGGCGGTGGTCAGCGTTTGCATGGGCAGGAAGGGGCCGACCAGGGGCCAGCAGGGGGGTATAGTTGAAATTCCGCTCAAAATTGTTTAATT
>CAXUEM010000023.1:9537-16530 GCA_964249885.1 uncultured Hymenobacter sp.
TCCCTACTTTCTTTTCTCCACCCCCATGTCGAAGCTTCGCATTTTGTACGCGGCCACCGAAATTGACCCCTTTCTGCAGACGACCAAGGTGGCCGAGATGCTGCGCCGGCTGCCCCAGGGCATGCAGGAGATGGGCGCCGAAATCCGCATCTTCGTACCCCGCTTCGGCTGCATCAATGAGCGCAAAAACCGCCTGCACGAGGTGGTGCGCCTCTCGGGCATCAACATTGCGGTGGGCGACGACGAGAAGCCGCTCATCATCAAGGTAGCTTCCATTCCGACGGCCAAGCTGCAGGTGTACTTCATCGACAACGAGGACTACTTCCACCGCAAGTCGGTGCTCGTGGACAAGGACGACAAGTTTCACGCCGACAACGACGAGCGCGCCATCTTCTTCTGCAAGGGCGTGCTGGAGACGGTAAAAAAGCTGGGCTGGTCGCCCGACATCGTGCACTGCAACGACTGGATGACGGGCCTGATTCCGCTCTACCTGAAGACGACCTACAAGAAAGACCCGGTGTTCAAGGATGCCAAGTCGGTGTTCACGGTCTACAATAACACCTTCGCCGACAAATTTACGGGCAACATCGTGGAGAAGGCCAAGATGCTGGACATCGACGATGCCATGCTGGCCGGCCTGACGTCGAGCGACTGCGACGGCTTCATCCGCATGGGCATGGAGTACGCCGACTCGGTGGTGAAATCCGATGAGGACTTCAGCGACAACCTGAACGGTCTGTTTCAGGAGTACTCGCTTAAAAAGCAGCTGGGCCAAGTGGACTCCGGCGACAACCTGCTCTCCTCTTACTATGCTCTTTACAACGAGCTGGCTAACTAGCCGCCTTTTTTTTAAGCCCGCCGGGGCCCTGCTGGCCCTGCTGGGGCTGGCTTCCTGCGAAACCACCGGCGACCCGACCGTGGATTTGCCCGGCACGGCGGCCACTAGCTCTAGGTTTCTCGATATTTCCGTCAGCGCCTCCACCGTGCTGCTGACGCCCAACCTGACCCTGAAGTCGGACCGTTTCCTGGTGGGCCGCCTGCGCCTCGGTCAGGCCCGTCACCTGGTCGCGCAGGCGGTGCTGAACCTGCGCCCCAGCACCTCGCTCGACTCTTTGCCGGGCCGGCTGGCCGGGCCGGGCCGGGCCGCGCCGGCGCTGGAGTCGGTGGTGCTGCTGGCGCCCTTCGAGCAGGTGTACGGCTCGGCTAGCACGCCGCTGCGCTTCGATGTGCTGCCGCTGAGCAAGCGCCTAGATGAGCGGCAGACCTACACGGCGGCCACCCCGCCCCCCGAGGTGGGCAGCCCGGCCCTGGCCACCGGTCTGAGTGCCCCGCTCAACGCTACCCGGCAGGTGCGCGACACCACCACTGACCGGACTCCGGTCTCGCTTACGGTTCCGGACCTGGTTGCCTCGCAGGTTTTGCAGGCCGCAGGTCAGCCCATCAAGCCACTGTACGCCAGCATCTTCGACAAGCTAAACAGCAGCAGCTTTACGCAGGCTGACCTTGACGCCCTGCTGCCCGGCATTGTGCTGGCGCCGAGTGCGGGCTACGAGGGCGCCATCGTAGCTTTTGGCCGGGGCCGGATAGGTGCCCAGCTGCGCTTCACTTTCAGCTACGACAGTGTGCGTAAAGCGCCGGAGGCTCCCGTGCGTCGTCGCCGTTCCTTCAGCCTGTTTTTCGGGCCAGGCCGCAACGGCGCCGGGGCGGCAGCCGGCTCCGACCCGCGCTACTATTCTTACCTAGTGACGAACCGGGCCGGCAGCGCCCTGGCCGCCCTTACCTCCGGCGCGGCGGCCGTGCCCGCCGCCGCCCTTGACGGCCGCACCTACCTGCAGGACGGCATCGGGCTGGGTACGCGCATTGCTTTCCAGGACCTGACCCAGTTGCAGGAGCTGCGCAACCGGCCGGGCGTGGCCATCAACCGGGCCGAGCTGCTGGTACCGGTGCTGCCTTTCACGAGCGGCGTGTTTCCGTATCCGCCCAGCTTTTACTTGCTGGAAGTCGACGCGGCCAACAATGTGCTGGTCCGGTCTGGTACGGCCTCGCAAGTGCCCACCGAGCGCGTGGTTCAGCGCGATGGCGCGAACCCGCAAGGTTCAGGGGCGGGCGCCGTTGCCAGTCTGACCAACCTCGGGAGCACCAACCCTACCTACAGCCTGGTGATGACGAGCTACCTGCAGGCTTATCTGCTGCCCAAGGGTTTGGGCCCCGGCGAGTTGCCGGCCGCACTCGTGCTCACGCCCACGCTGCGGCAAATTCCGGTTATTGACTCGGAAGGTCGCATCAACCAGCTCACGCCCTCGCTCACGCTCAACCGAGCCGTACTCGACGCCAACAATATCAAATTGCGCGTATACTACTCGCAGCTGCGCTAACTCAACCCGTTTCTGGTCGGCGGCACCGTTTTTGATAGGCGGCCGCCGACCTTTTTTTACCTCTTACCATCCCACGCTATGTGCGGTATTGTTGCTTACCTGGGCCATCGTGAGGCCTGCCCCATCATCCTCAAAGGCCTGCACCGGCTCGAATACCGCGGCTATGACTCGGCGGGCGTGGCCCTGCTGAACGGGGAGCTGAACGTGTACAAGAAAAAAGGCAAAGTGGCCGAATTGGAAGCCTACCTGGCTGATAAGAATACCCACGCTACCGTGGGCATGGGCCATACCCGCTGGGCCACGCACGGCGAGCCCAACGACGTGAATGCCCACCCACACTACTCCACCTCGGAGCGCATTGCCATCATTCACAACGGCATCATCGAGAACTACGCGGCACTGAAAAAGCACCTTGAGGGTCAGGGCCACGTGTTTCACTCCGACACGGACACCGAGGTGTTCGTCAATCTGATTGAGGAAATTCAGAAGCAGAACGACTGCTCGCTGGAAGAGGCGGTGCGACTGGCCCTGCACGAAGTAATAGGCGCCTACGCCATCGTGGTGCTCAGCAAAGACGCCCCCAACCAGCTGATTGCGGCCCGCAAAGGCTCGCCGATGGTGATTGGTATTGGCGAGGGCGAGTTCTTCGTGGCCTCTGACGCGACGCCGATTATCGAGTACACGAGCGAGGTGGTGTATGTGAACGACTACGAGATTGCCGTCATCCGCGACGGCAAACTGGAAATTCGGTCGAAGGAAGATGTGCGGCAGACGCCCTACATCCAGCACCTGGAAATGGAGCTGGACTCGATTGAAAAAGGCGGGTACGAGCACTTCATGCTCAAAGAGATTTTCGAGCAGCCCCGCTCCATCCTCGACTCCATGCGCGGGCGTCTGGAGCTGGAAGCCGGCCACCTCAACATGGGCGGCATTCGGGCCTTCGAGCAGAAGTTTGTCAATGCCCAGCGCATCATCGTGGTGGCCTGCGGCACTTCCTGGCACGCCGGGCTGGTGGCTGAGTACCTGATTGAGGACTTGGCCCGCCTGCCGGTGGAAGTCGAGTACGCCTCGGAGTTCCGCTACCGCAACCCCGTCATCTCGGAGCGCGATATCGTCATTGCCATCTCGCAGTCGGGCGAAACGGCTGACACGCTGGCGGCCATTGAGTTGGCCAAGAGCAAGGGCGCCACCATTTTTGGCGTCTGCAACGTGGTGGGCTCCAGCATTGCCCGCGCCACCGATGCCGGCGCCTACACCCACGCCGGCCCCGAAATCGGGGTGGCTTCGACCAAGGCCTTTACCGCTCAGGTGACGGTGCTGACCCTGCTGGCCATGATTATGGGCCACAAGCGCGGCACTATCTCCGACACCAAGCTGCGCGAGCTGATGGTGGAGCTGAGCCAGATTCCGGCCAAGGTGGAAAAAGCCCTGAAGCTCGACGCCGAGATTCAGGTCATTGCCGAGGAGTTCAAGGACGTGTCGAACTTCCTGTACCTGGGCCGCGGCTACAACTTCCCGGTGGCCCTGGAAGGCGCACTCAAGCTCAAGGAAATCAGCTACATCCACGCCGAAGGCTATCCCGCCGCCGAGATGAAGCACGGCCCCATCGCTCTGATTGACGAGAACATGCCGGTAGTGGTTATTGCCACCAAAGACAGCTCGTACGAGAAAGTGGTGAGCAACATCCAGGAAGTGAAAGCCCGCAAGGGCCGCATCATTGCCGTCGTGACCGAAGGCGACACCGTGATTCCGCAGATGGCCGAGTTCGTGGTGGAAGTGCCGCATACCTCCGAAGTGCTCGTGCCGCTGGTATCGGTGGTGCCGCTGCAGCTGCTGAGCTACCACATTGCCGTGCTACGCGGCTGCAACGTCGACCAGCCCCGCAACCTGGCTAAGTCGGTAACGGTGGAGTAGTAATGGTTTGTGATTAATGAAAAAGGCGACTCCGGTTATGGGGTCGCCTTTTTCTATTCCAGCAGGGGGGGTAATGTTAAAGCGCAAAAGGTTCGCCCCGCAGCGCCTGCCGCTTGAGCAGCGGGCAGACTTTATACCGCTCGTCGTGGGTGTCCTGCCACAGGGCTTCCAGCACGGCGTACACCCGCTCCACGCCGATGGCGTTGGCCCACTCGAATGGCCCGCGCGGGTAACCAGTGCCCAGCTTCATACCCAGGTCAATGTCTTTAATGGAAGCCGTACCTCCCTGCAGCGTGTAGCAGGCTTCGTTGATAATCATGCATATAACCCGGGGCGTCACCAGGCCCACGCGGTCCTGCACCACGCGGTAGTCGGTGCCGAGGGCGGCGCAGGTTTCGGCTAGTTTCTCGCGGTCGGCTTCGTCGTAGAGGCTGACTTCCAGCAGGGGACGGTTGAGCAGCGTGGGCAGGCCGCAGAAGCCGAGCCCATGAGGACCATTTAAACCGTCAGTAAATCCTGCAAACGCGCCAGATGCTTCTTGGAATAGCGTTGGCATAGGATTATGGTCCCGAAGCGGTGAGTTATGAACAGCTCCTGTGAAATCGAATACCACGTTGACGACTTGTAGAAAGGCTTCTAAAGACTGGTGATAATTCTGCCAATCTTCGATTGTTGGTTCTACGTCCGTTGTAAAAAAACTGTACTCATGCCCCGGCCCGAACTTGGCCCGAAACTCCGCTTCTACGTGTGCGCCGTCAATGACCAGAATGTGCATGGTTTCGTCCTTTACTTTGGGCCAAAGATATTCTAACTTGCTTCTTCCATGCCCCACCAAATCATTCTCACCGACCAGGCGCCCGCGCCCATCGGCCCCTACTCGCAGGCCGTGAAAGCCGGCAACACCGTGTACGTGTCCGGCCAGATTCCCTTAGACCCTGCTGGCCAGCTCGTAGCAGGCGACGTGGCCGCGCAAACCCACCAAGTGCTGAAAAACCTCACGGCGGTGCTGGCCGTCGCCGGGCTGGGCCTGACCGATGTGGTGAAGTGCAGCATCTTCGTCAAAAACCTGGGCGACTTCGCCGTCATCAACCAGGTGTACGGCTCGTATTTCGACGAGGCCACCGCGCCGGCCCGCGAAACCGTGGAAGTAGCCCGCCTGCCGCGCGACGTGCAGGTGGAGATTTCCTGCATCGCCGTGGCTGCTTAGCCCGCCCGCCGGCGCTTCGCGCTACTAAGTTGCTGCCGTACCTTTACCGCGCGTTCCGGAACACGGAGCGCGCTTTTTTATGACCATGACGGAGAGAGAAGTTCGGGTGCGCTTTGCGCCCTCCCCCACCGGCCCGTTGCACATTGGCGGCGTGCGCACGGCCCTGTATAATTTCCTGCTGGCCCGCAAGCTGGGCGGCAAAATGCTGCTTCGCATCGAGGATACCGACCAGAACCGCTTCGTGCCCGGGGCCGAGGCCTACATTCTGGAAGCGCTGGCTTGGTGCGGCATCGTGATTGACGAAGGCCAGGGCGTGGGTGGCCCGCACGGCCCCTACAAGCAGAGCGAGCGCAAGCCCATGTACCGGCAGTACGCCGACCAGCTCCTGGCCGAAGGCAACGCCTACTACGCCTTCGACACGCCCGAGGAGCTGGACGCCATGCGCGCCCGCCTGCAGGCCGCCAAGGTGCCCAATCCGCAGTACAACGCCATCACGCGCGCGCAGATGCGCAACTCGCTGACTTTGCCCGAAGATGAGGTGAAGCAGCTGCTGGCCGAGGGCGCGCCCTACGTTATTCGGCTGAAAGTGCCCCGCAAGGAAGAAATCCGCTTCCAGGACATGATACGCGGCTGGGTGGTGGTGCATTCCTCCTCCATCGACGACAAGGTGCTGATGAAGTCGGACGGCATGCCGACCTACCACCTGGCCAACATCGTGGACGACCACCTGATGGAAATCAGCCACGTCATTCGGGGCGAAGAATGGCTGCCCTCGGCGCCGCTGCACGTGCTGCTCTACCGCTATCTGGGTTGGGAAGCCACCATGCCGCAGTTCGCGCATTTGCCCCTGCTGCTCAAGCCCGATGGCACCGGCAAGCTCAGCAAGCGCGACGGCGACCGGCTTGGCTTCCCGGTTTTCCCGCTGGAGTGGCATGGTCTGGACGGCGAAACCGGCGAGCCCACCCTGAGCCGCGGCTACCGCGAAGACGGCTACCTGCCCGAGGCGCTGGTCAACTTCCTGGCTTTTCTGGGCTGGAACCCCGGCACCCAGCAAGAAATTTTCTCAATGCCGGAGCTGATTGAGGCCTTTTCCATCGAGCGGGTGAGTAAGTCGCCGGCTAAGTTCGACCAGAACAAGGTCCGATGGTTCAATGAGCACTACCTGCGCGCCAAACCCGACGCCGAGCTGGCCCCCTACCTGCTGAGCGCGCTGCAGGAGCACGGCATTGCCTGCGAGCCGGCCAAGGCCGAGCAGATTGTGGGTGTGATGAAGGAGCGCGTGAGCTTCCCGCAGGACTTCTGGCAGGAAGCCAAGTACTTCTTCCAGGCCCCAACGGAATACGACGAGGCCGTGGTGAGCAAGAAATGGAACCCGCAGGTGGGCGCCGCCCTCGCGGCCTATGCCGCCGCGCTGCCCGGCCTGGCCGGCGCGTCGGCCGAGGAGCTGAAAGCCGCTTTCAACCAAACAGTGGAAGCCCAAGGCATGAAGCCCGGCCA
>CAXUEM010000024.1:0-12548 GCA_964249885.1 uncultured Hymenobacter sp.
CAACCTTGACAAGCTCAGCCCGACGCCGGCCAACGAGGCATTTCGCACCATGCTGCTAACCAAAGTGCGCGGGCTGGAGCGCAAGGTGCGCACCAAAACCGACCTAATTGAGCTCTTCAAGTCGCAGATTTAAGCAGTTTAAGCCGTCGGAATAGCTGCCGGCGCAACGCGCGGGGCCTACCGCCCGGCGGCGTGTTTAGAAGCAGATAAGCCGCCAAACCGCCGCGGCCCGGCAACGCCAGTCAGGCGCGCGGCGCCGGCATCCGCTTCATGCGCTCAATTCGTTTGAATCTGCGGTCTAACTTTCAGCCGGCTTTTCCGTTGTCCCCGAATGGCAGCGTAGTTTTCTTACTTTTGCCCACCTTTTTTCTCGGAGCCTGCTCCACTTTCCTATCATTATGTACTGGACCCTCGAACTTGCCTCCTACCTGGAAGATGCGCCCTGGCCGGCCACCAAAGACGAACTGATTGACTTTTCCATCCGCTCGGGCGCCCCGATGGAGGTGGTGGAAAATCTGCAGGCGCTGGAAGACGACGGCCAGCCCTACGAGAACATCGAGGAAGTGTGGCCCGACTACCCTACCAAGGAGGACTTCATGTTCAACGAGGACGAGTATTAAAACCAGTTAGGAGTTTAGAGTTATGAGCTCAAGGCTGATTTTAATTTCAAACGCCTAACTGTTAACTCTAAGCTCATAATTCCCACGCTTTGCGTGGAAAACATGGTTGCGGGGTACCCCGGCCGGGTACTGCTCCGCAACCTTTCTTTTTCGCTGGCCGCGCCGGCTTTCGTGGCCCTGCTGGGGCACAATGGCAGCAGCAAGACCATTTTTTTCGGACCTTGCCCGGGTAGCTACCCTACCTGGGCAGGGCCCGGAGCTACAGGAATTGCCCCGCCCGGCCGCCGCGGCTCTGCTGGCTTGTTTACCCCAGCGCGACCTGGGCCAACTGGATGGTTACCACTCTTACTCCCTGCTGGCTAGAGAAGAACTTCATTCTGAAAAGGTACTTAATCACATAAAAAGCCGGTCCCAGGTAAACCTGGGACCGGCTTTCATTTTGCTGACTGCGGAAAGGTGGCGGCGCATAGCATAGCTGATGCTACCGCCCCAGCCTGCGAATCAAGTTGCATCGGGCCTGGATCAGAACGCCGTTCATCTTACTTATACTGATAGTATCGAGCGTAGTCTACTTGCAACTGCTGCGGGAAGACGGTATCCGTCGTAGGGTCGCCATCGAACTGCCCTCCCACCGCAAGATTTAGAATAAGAAAGAACGGGTTATTAAAAGGGTAATTAGGAATGTCGCTGCCCGTAAAGGAATAATATTCCTGCTCATCGAAGTAGAAACGGAGCAGGCCTTTGCTGCGCACGATGCTAAAAACGTGGAAGTCTTCGGAGATGTCCTTGTCCAGCAATTTGGTAAAGCCCCGAAGCTCCCGCTGCCCAGTGCTGTTAGCAAAGTGCATGGTTGAAATCAGCTCTTTGGGCTTGCTGCCGCGCAATTCCATGATGTCAATTTCCCCACAACGCGGCCAATTGACCTGGTCAATGTTAGAACCCAGCATCCAGATAGCCGGCCAGATACCCTTGCCTTTGGGCAGCTTGGCCCGCACGTCAATTCGGCCATAAACGAAATCCCGCTTGCCCTTGGTGATAAGCCGGGCCGAGGTATAGTTATAGCCGCCCAATTGCTGCTTGCGGGCATGAATTACCAAATTACCTCCGCTGAACGAGATGTTATCCGGCGAACCCGTGTAGTTCTGCAATTCCTGATTGCCCCAGCCATTGTTATTGCCCATTTCCGGAGTCCACTTGCTTTGGTCGAGGGCGTCACCATTGAACTCGTCGCTCCACACCAGTTCGGTATACTGAGCCAAGGATTTGGGCTCTTGGTTTACAACCAACACCGGTGGAACAGCGGGCGGAATGACCGCCTTTTTTTCTTCGGTGCAAGCGGGCAAACCCAATGCTAGCAGCAAGCTGGCAGCAAGCCAGGTAATCCGGTTGCCCGGCAAGTATTTATTCATCAGAAGATAGCTAGGGATAACGCAACAGGAACAAAATCTAACAGGGTGCTTTCTTATTTTTTCGCCACGAGCTTCATATCGAATACGGTGCCACTGGGCTTACCCGCCCGGATTACCATGTTCGTTTCGCTGATTTCGAGGATGCGGTAGGTCAGGTCTGGGGCGTCGGTAACGCCGATGAACGTGCCGGCCTTCTTAAACTCAAACATGGCAAGTCCGGCGCCAGTAGCTGGCGCGAAGGTGAACTCGGAAGTGCCGGAGCGCGGAGCTTGGCAGGTGAATGCGCCCGCCACGAAGGTTTCCGCCTTGGCGTTGTACGTAAACTGGTTAGCGGCCGAGAAGGTGTACTCATCGTCCGTCTGGCACTCGGGCAGGCTGTTAGCGGCCCCGCCCCCGTAGTACTCGCTGGAGTTATTCTCCGTGCCCACAGTAATGGCTTTGGCCTGAGAGTTATCAAGCTGCCAAGTCTTGGACGTAGCGCCGGTCAGCAGGCGCTTGATAACGTCCAGAGAAGACACAATGGTGATATCCTGCACCTGGGAGAAGCTTTGCCCCCCCCGGCTGGATGTAATCAGCTGCGCTTTCTTGACCCCGCCGCTTTTATAAAGGTGGGTCACCGTCTTGCCGGAACCGGTGGTGCCATCGCCAAAATCCCAGGAATAAAAGGACGCATCCCCGCCGGTAGCGGTGAACGTTACTTCGGTGAAGAACCCCACCATTTTAGAGGTTGTGGTAAACGAAACTTCCGGCACCGCGCCTTCCAATTCATTGTCTTCCCCCTCTTTTTCACAAGCAGTCAGCACGGGTGCCGCCAGCAGGGCTATGACTGCCAGGCGTAGGATATTTTTCATGAAAAGTAAAAGTTAAGTAACAAAGTAGAAATCAGATAATGAGGAAAATCAAATCGGCCCGCCCGTAGCTATGAGAACAAGCGGGCCGATTGCGCTTGATTAATAACCAGGGTTCTGGGTCAGACCAGGGTTGGTTGTAATCTCGTCCTGCGGGATAGGCAACACTAGGTTGTTTACAGTTGGGATGCCATGCGGGGACGACTCGTAACCGCGGAGCTGGGCTGCCTGCGCGGTCAAGCGCGGGATAAGCGCGTGGTCGGTCAGATTCGGGTAGAGCAACTGGGCGCGCTTCATATCAAACCAGCGGTCGAACTCGAAGGCCAGCTCATACTTCCGCTCCCGTAATACGGCATTAGTGAAGTTTGGGGTCGCGGCAGTTAGGTCACGGGCGGGAGATGGCGTGTTGATATCCAAGCCGAAGGCCCGGCGGCGCACTTTGTTAATGGCTTCCAGACCTTCAGACGTTGGCCCGACGGCCTCAGCCAGAATCAGATACATTTCCGCCAGACGGAGAACCGGCACATTCTGGGGCGAATCCCAGATGTTAGTGTATGTGCGGTCTTTACCAATAAACCACTTTTTTACATTAAAGCCCCGGTTCGAGCCCGTTGCCGAAGCAGCCTGCTTGGCCCCGTCCGGATATACGAAGCCGGGCTCAATCACGCTGGCCGCCCTACGGGTGTCGCCAGGCTCGTAGCCCTCCACAAAGTCCGGGTCCGGGATATTGAAGCCGTAGCCGCTACCGGGGGTCTGGTTAGCCCCGCGAGGGCCAAAGAACTCATTCATCGCGGAGCCCACATTGTTACGGTCGTATTCATTACGCCCGTTGACGTACTGAATCTCAAACAACGCCTCACCGGCATTATTGTTCTCTTTGCTAGGCATTCCGTTTGCTCCAATGAAATTGAGACCAAAATTGTCAGCGTACCTAGCGTACATCGTTTTGCCCGAGCCGTTAATCACATCGCGCGCCCACTTGGCAGCTTCGGTCTTCTTACCCTGTGTGATGTAAACCTTAGCTAGCAGGCCAGCCGCCGCCCATTTGGTTGCCCGACCCTTATCAGCACCCTCGTATGAAGCGGGCAAGTTGGTAAAGGCATCAGCCAAGTCCTTCTCAATCTGGGTGTACACCTGCGCGGCTGGGGTCCGCGCAATGGTAACTTCGGCCGGGCTGCTGGGCGGGGTTGTGAACAGCGGCACGTCGCCGTAAGCCCGCACCAGATCGAAATAGTACTTGGCGCGCAGGAACTGGGCCTCGCCAATGCTACGCTGCTGAATGGCCGGGTTGATGTTTGTAATCAGCGGCACCTTCTGAATGACGATGTTGGCGCGCTGGATGCCCACGAACGAACCGCCCCAGAGCCGGGTGGCCACGGGATTAGTCGTCGGAATAGTAAAGGCTTCCAAGTCCTTGTACTCCCGGCCATCGTTGCCGTTGTCAGCCCCCGTGCTCGACACATCCGACCACATATCGAAGGCCCAGTGGGACATGTTGTACTGGCCTTCCTTGGTAAGTTCACTGTAGGCCGCTATCACGGCCTGCAGAGCATCGTTCTCCGTCTGGTAAAAGTTAGCATCCGTGATGCCCTCGGCCGGAGCTTCCTCCAGAAACTTCTCGGTGCACCCCACCAGCAATCCTAACGAGAGCAGGAAAGCGCCGGTGGTGAGTTTGAGTTTAGAAAAAGTCATGATATTAGGAATGAGAGATAGAAAGGCCAAGAACCCGAAGTTGATACCGCCGATGAACGTCCGGGCTTGCGGGTAAATTCCGCGGTCAACCCCGCTGGCACTAACTTCCGGGTCGAAGCCGGTGTATTTCGTCAGCGTGAACAGATTCTGAGCCGACACGTAGAAGCGCAGCTGCGAAGCCGATACGCGGTTAAGAATGCTGCGCGGCAGCGTGTAGCCGAGCGTCAGGTTTTTGAGGCGGGCATAGGACCCATCTTCAATGAGATAGGTCGAGCCCCGCAGGTTGTTGTTCGGGTCGTTAACGGTTGCTCGCGGGATCGTAGTGCTGGTGCCGGGGCCGGTCCAGCGGCCGAGCACCCGGGTCGTACCGTTGGTCGTACTACCGACGAGTGGGGCATCCGTAATAAGGCGGCCGAGGTTGTAGACGTCGTTGCCCTGCACACCCTGGATGAAGAAGCTCAGGTCGAAACCTTTAAAGCCCAGCGTGTTGGTGATGCCGTAGGTAAAATCCGGGTTCGGATTGCCGATAAAGCTGCGGTCGGCATCGGTGATGGTGCCATCACCATTCGTGTCGCGGAATTTAAAGTCGCCGGGGGCCGTACCCGAATTCTGGTAGAACTTGGCCCCTGCCGAACCTGCTTTTGCCTGTTCATTGAGGGCATCCACCTCGGCCTGCGTCTGAATGATGCCTTCCACTGTCTGGCCAAAGAATGAGCCGAGCGGCTGACCGACGTCGTAGCGCACGATGGCCCCAATCCCCAAGCCATCGGTGCCATTATAGGGCAAACCGGCGCCCAGCGACTCTAGGTTGGAAGTAGTGGCCGAGAAATTCACCAGGGTCGTCCAGCTCAGGGCGCCACCGGTGCCCTGGAAGTTGTTGGAAGTCAGCGATACCTCCAGACCCTTGTTGGTAACGGCGGCGGCGTTCGCATCTACCGGCCTAAACGTACCCGACACGAGCGACTGCGGAATGGGCGCAATCAGGTTAGGCGATTTGCGGCTGTACACGTCGATGCTGGCCTCGAAGCGGTTGTTCAGGAAACCAAAGTCCAAACCAATGTTCGCCTGGTTATTGGTTTCCCAGCGCAGGTCTGTGTTGCGCAGGCGGGTTGGGGCGGCACCTGGATTGAGCGCGCCATCCGGGCCGAGCGGGTAGTTGATGCCGAAGTCAACCGAGGACAGGTACGCGAAACGGCCGGCGTTCAGCTCGTTGCCAACCTTACCGTAACCGGCGCGCAGCTTCAGGTTATTAATGATGTTGTTGCCCTTCAGGAAATCCTCTTCCGAGATGCGCCAGCCGATGGATGCGCCGGGGAAGAAGCCAAACTTTTCGCCGGGCTGAAACCGCGAGGAACCATCGTAGCGGGCCGTAGCCTGAAAAATATACTTGCCGGCGAACTCGTAGTTCAGGCGGCTGAAGTAGCTGGCCAGACGCCGGGGGGTATCAATTGTGCCCCCGTTGGTGGTAAGCGCGTTGATAGGGCCGGAATTAATAGTTTGCAGGTCGTTGCGCGTATAGTTCGAGCGGTTGGCCGACACGTTGCTGAAATCGAATTGCTGCGCTTCCTGACCCACCAGCAGGGCCACCTGATGCTTATCGGCGAAGAGACGGTCGTAGGAGGCCGTGTTCGTAATCAGGTAAGAAGTAAGGTCATTCCTGAAAGCATAGGCGCTAGCCGTGATGTAGCGCTGCGTGAAGCCTTCCAGCTCGGGGCCGCGGGGGGAGAAGCCGCTCCCGTTATCGAACTGCAGGTCGGCACCTACATTGGTGCGGAAGCGCAGGCCTTTCAGAGGCTCCAGCTCGGCGTAGAACGACGTGATGGCCCGGTTGCGGGTGAATCGGTTGTTGTTGCGCAGGGCAGTAGCCAGGGGGTTTTCCTCTGTGAAGTTGTCGTTAGCGTTGTTAGGCTGGTAGAAGAAGCCATCGGGCCGGTAGGCCTGCACCGTGGGCGGGATGCGCAGCAGTTGGCTCACGGCGTTGTAGTTGTCGCTGTTGTTAATCTGTCGGTCACGCAGGTGCGTCAGCGCAATGCTGGTGCCTACTTTCAGAATCCGATTGGCCTGCATATCACCATTAGCCCGCAGCGTGAAGCGGTCGAAATTGGTGCCGACGATAATACCGTCCTGCTGAAAATAGGTGCCCGAAATGGCGAAGCGGGCTTTCTCGCTGCCACCGGAGGCGGAAAGCGAGTAGTTCTGCATCTTGGCGCGGCGAAAGAGCAAGTCCTGCCAGTCGGTGCCTTCGCCGAGGGCGGAGGGGTCGCGCAGCTTTTCCAGAGCAATGGACCGGCCAGCAGCAATGCGGGCCTCGTTATTAATCGTGGCGTATTCCTCGGCGTTCAGCAAGTTTAGGCGGCGGGCTACCGTCTGCACTCCCGTATAAACATCCAAATTGATATTAGACGAGTTGGCCTTGCCCCGCTTAGTTGTGATAATCACCACACCGTTGGCGGCTCGCACCCCGTAGATAGCCGTGGCCGAGGCATCCTTTAGGATGTCAACCGACTCGATGTCGTTGGGGCTGATGGCGTTCAGCTGGCTGTCGCCCCGGTCGGGCAGGGGGAAGCCGTCTACCACGTACAGGGGGTTGTTGTTGCCAGCCGACGTTATGCCGCGAATGCGGATGGACGTACCGGCCGCGCCGCCGGGGGCACCACCGTTCGAGGTAATGGTAACACCGGAAACCTTGCCCTGGATAGCCTGCGAAACATCGGCCGTGGGCTGGCGAATCAGTTCGGCCGAGTTGACTGATGAAACAGCACCGGTTATGCTCCCACGCTCTTGCGTACCATAACCTACTACAACCACTTCACTGAGCTTCTGCTCGTCTACCGCCAGGGTCACATTAATAGTGCCGGTCGAGCCGACCGCGACTTCCTGGGTTTTAAAACCTACGTAGCTGAAGACCAGTGTGCTGCCTTCAGGTACGTTCAGCGAGTACGTTCCATCAGCATTCGTTGAGGTGCCATTTGAGGTACCACGCACCAGCACTGTTACACCAGGCAGGCCTGCGCCGTCAGAGCCTACTACGCGGCCGGATACCGGCACATCGACTACCAACCGGGTCGACAGGGTAACGTCCAGAGCGCCCGGGGCAGCCCCCGCAAGGCCTGGCAGACCGCAGGTGAGCAGCGCTAGGGTGGGGCGCGCTAGCGCAATCAAGTAATTTTTTCGCTTCATGAGGGTGAATTTGAAGGTAGAAAACAGAGGTAAATTGATGAATCTCGCGGTGAACTCCAGCCTATGCAAGGCTTAAAGATAAAACTGTTGCAGCGTATCGCAAACGTTTGTTGCCCGTGCAACGAGGCAATTAAAAAGTGACTTTGATATATAAATTAAGTCATTAGTATGAAACAGGACCTCAGCGCACGCAAGCATGACTAGCCTGACCAACCAAGCTCTTTGCTTTACTATTGAATGAACTGCAATTCCGTAAAATCGCGGGCATAATCAATAATGCTGGGCTGAGCTTAGTGGGTGTCAAATGTATGGAGGCTTGTTTAGCATATGCAAGTCAAAAAAGCCCCTGCGTAGCATATACAATCGTTTTCGGTCAGCTCGTGGGAAGCAGCCGTACGCTTACCGCACACGTGACAAGTACCAATTATGGGCTAAAACACACGCACACAGCATTGCCTAGTCAAAGGAATAATTGTTAAAAAACAAAGATAAAATTTCTAAGAAGGCGCAAATTCTTAGGCAATAGTAGTAGTACAGCTTATAGAATGGTTTTAACACACCACAATCTGCAAACCCATGCTCTATGTTAATGCCTAAAAGCTAGTGCCAGCAGGTACGCAGGTTGTGCCAAAACAAGACAAACGAGCCAGCCGAAACCCCGTCAGCTTACTCCCCTCCAGTCCCAGCTCCTGCTGAGCCTATTGGAGCAAAGCGTAACCATCCTAACTGATTTACCGGCTGCTCCACGTGCAGGCGTAGAGTTTGAGTTCCGGCCGGCAGCGGACCCGTCACCAGCGAGATTGTCTGCCATTCGCCTGCTCCCCCCTGCTGGTTAACCATTGCAGTTCCTACCACTCGGTCATTCAGCTTTAGGAGCAGTCTGCCGGGGGCAGTTCCCGGCTGCACCCTCACCTGCACCTGGTAAGGACCGGGCACTGCAACCCGGGCGGTGTATTGCAGCCACTCACCGGCTGTCAGATTATTCACCGCGAAACCCTTGGCTGTGCCGTCGGTGCTAGTTTGAATATCCACCCCATCGTTGCGGTAGGCACCACCCTTGTTCCAGGGCGTATGGTCGCGGTAGTCAATGCGGGCAGAGAAATCATCCTGATACGCCACGCCGGCCCGGCCGAGGTCATAGTCGGCGGCCGAAATCACGCCCGGAATGGTGAGAGGAGCGAAGGGCGCGGAGAAGTTGCTGGGCTGCGTCAGGGCGGCGGCCACGTCGCGGTTGGGCGTGCAATTAGCAAATTTCACGTTGCGCAGCAGGGCCGCGCGGCCCTCTGCCGTGAGTAGACTGCCGTAAGGCTGCACTCGCAATAGACTAGCCGGACTGTTTACGCGCTTAATATTCCAGTGGCACCAGCCGATATTCTGGGCATTGAGACCCTGCACGGCCGCGGCAAACCACTCGTTAGAATTTTCGCCGGTTTCGCCCACCCACACGGGCACCTGCCACCGGTCGCGGAAGGCCGCTAGGTTCCGAATCATGTTCACCTGATTGGGATTGGGGTCAGCCATTTCGGTGCTGTTGGGGCACCAATAGCGGTGAGCATTGTAGGCCAGATTACTCTTGTCGGTAATGGCCAGCTTGTCGGGCGTGAGGTTGGTGTACTCGTTGCCGTAGCCGTTACCCTCCAGCAGAAGCATATGCTGGTCGCCCTGGGCGCGCACGGCGTTGATGAGGCGCGAATACAGCACATTCAGCTCGGCATTGTCGGCCGATAAGCCATTGGCGGCGTTTAGGTTGTGAGGCTCATTGATGAAGTCGTACAGGGCTATCCGGTCGTCGTTCTTATAGCGCGCAGACAGTTTTTCCCAGAGCCGCACGGTGATGTCCTGGTAGATGAGGCGGCCCTTGGCATCGCGCCGCTTCCACAGGTCCAGGGGCAGGAAGTTGTCGTTGATGTTGCGGTCAGTGCCCTGCCCCCCGGGGGCAGCGTGCAGGTCCAGTATCACGTACATCTTGTTGGCGGCGCACCAGTTCAGCACATCGTCGATGTGCCGGAAGCCATCCAGATTTTTGGCCGTGAAAAGCTGATTTTGGTCGTACCAGCCGCTGAGCTGCTCGACGTAGCCGGTCACGTTGCCGGGGCGGCGCAGGGCCTGCGTGCGGGCCTGCCGCTGGGTAGCGGTCAGAAACAGGTCATAGTGAAACGGCAGCCGGACGCTGTTGAAACCCTGCTTAGCCAGAAAGTCAATATCAGCTTTGGTAATAAAATTGGCGCGGTACTGCCGGTAAAAGTCTTCCAGCTGGTCCTCGGGCATGGTGCGCAGCATGCCCTGCTTGATGCGCCACTGGCTGTCAAGCGTGTCGGTGCCCAGCATGTAGCTTTCCTGCAAAAGCCAGCCGCCTACATTGTAGCCGCGCAGCACTACCTCCTGCCCTTGCGCATTCACCATTTTAGGGCCCACAGCCTGTAGCCGGCTTAGGCGCTGGGCTTGCACCGCCGGCGCGCTGCCGAGCAAAAACAGTAGGGCCCAAGCCACAGAAAGCGCGGTGCAAAGGGAACAGCGTTTCGGCGGGCGGTTTTTCCGGTCGTTCATGGCAGATGATTAGGAGCGGCTTTCAAGCACCTCCTTTTTATTAAGAGATTACAGCTATAGAGCAAATGGAAATGAAAGGCCAGTCCGACGACTGCTCGACTATTGCGCGTCAGCTTCATCAGGTTAGTTGCTGGCTGCTACCCCCGGCTGGCTTGCTTGACCAAATTCGGCGGGCTCTTCGTTACCCCTGCTGGGCTTATTGCTTGGTGAAGCGACGAGCAGTTTGCTGGCCGTCCTGCGTCAGCAGCAGCGTGTAGAGGCCCGGCTGCAGTGCCGCCACATTCACGCTGCCGCTGGCAGCCGAGCCTGTGCGCAGCACGCGGCCCAGCGGGTCGAGGATGCGGTACTGGCTGCGCTGCAGGCTCCCGCTTAGTTTCAGCTGCAATTGGTCTGCCACCGGATTAGGATATACTTCCAGCCCATTGGAGACGGCCGATTTAGTGGCCAGCGCCGCCGAGCCGGGGCCGTACACCGCCATCTCGTAGATGGAATAGCCGAACGTGGTAGCCCGGCGGGTGCCCTGCATACGCAGGTAGCGCCCGCGGACACTCAGCCCGGTGACATCATCCAGGCCCCCGTCACCGTCAATTACGGCGTGAATCAGCGTCCAGGAGCGGCCATCGAGTGAGGTTTCCAGCTTGTAGTCGCGCGCATACGCGGCCTCCCAGCTGATGCGAATCCGGGCAATATCAACTGGCTGACCGAAGTCGTACTGCAACGATTGCGGGTCTTCGAACGCGCTGGACCAACGCGTGTTCAGGTTCTGGTCGTTGGCATTGCCGGGACCTGTCATGGGGTTTTCCTGCGAAGAAGCCGATATAGCGCTGGGCGTCAGCCGGTTTGGTATCACCACATTGCCGGCCGGCAGGCTAACGTAGAGCCGCCCCAGTTCTGTGAGCTGCCCGTCGGCGCCGAGCAGGTTGATAAACGGAATCTCATTGTTACGCCCCGCAAACCAGGAATAGCGGAAAATGCTCGGCTCATTTTCGAGGTAGTTCACGGCGTCGGTCATGTACTTTTTCTGCACGGCCAGCGTGATTTGACTGGGCGTCATATCGCCGCACGAAAACTCAGTCAGCCAGATGGGTTTGCCGTATTTTTTCAGCTCATCAATTTTGGGGCGCAGGTACCGCTCTTCGCACACGTAGGTGTGAATGGCAATGTAGTCGACCTGGGCGGTGGGGTAAGCGGCGAAAAAGGCGTCCAGCCACTTCGTGGGCGAGTTATACGTCACGCCGTTTTCCGATACGCAGTCGCCGCAATAGTTAAGGGCCGGCGAGACGAGCTTGAGGTTTTTGCGGCGGGCCACTTCCTCCAGCACCGGCCAGAGGGCGGCCGCCTGCCTAGGCGTCATGTTGCCCTGCGAGATAAAATTCGGCTCGTTGAATCCCAGCAGGTACTTGGCGCCGGCCGGAATGTTAGCGGCCAGTTGGTCGGCCGTCACGGTGCCGGTGCCGAAGCGTCCGTTCCACTGCATGGGCGCGTAGTCCACGTTCAGGCTCTGATAAACGTTAACGACGGCGGCGTCGGGCCTTGAGGCCCAGTTATACCACCAGCTCACGCCCGGCGCCAGCGCCTGCATGTCGGCCACTGAGTGGTAGCCGTAGGCCACACCCCGCTTGGAGCTCTTGGCTGGCGCCTGGGCCAGGGCCGAGGTCAGGCAGCCTCCTGACAGAAGCAGAAACGACAAAAGCCGCCACGCGACGAGCTGCAAAAAACTAGGGTAGTTTTTCATCAAGTATTCTTCAAGTTATATTTTAGATTTAAGAGAAGCGGGCTGGGTTTCATCGGCTCTTTTATAATTCGCCGCCAGCACCTTAAGTACGGAAGGCATGATTCCGTTCAATCAAGGCATTTTTAAGCGCCTGAAACAAGCGCCACCAACCAGACCAGACCCTTCGCGGCCTCGTGGAATTGTCGGCTACATGGCTGTTTGCGTCCTATTCGATCCGAAGCCGTTTTGAGCTTTACAAGCATTTTCGGGCCTGCAAACGATGGCGGGCCTTGGTCAAATATCGGGGCTTTCAGCCAGACTATAAGGCATCCTGACTGGCTCAGGCAGCACCCGCGCTGGCACCCGCCGCACACACTCGTACGCTTAATACACATGCCCGAGCCAGCATAATGTGGACGGCAGCAGCAGAACAGTCGCTATTGCCGGGCAACGCCTGCGGGCTAAAAAACACGCAATAAATTCTCTGAATAGCCTCTTTTTTTTGCGAGCTTTGACTGGCCGTAATCCGGCTATCTTA
>CAXUEM010000024.1:12558-16464 GCA_964249885.1 uncultured Hymenobacter sp.
ATCTTATTGTCCGGCTCTACGTCGCCTTTCAGGCTAAACCCGTGCTGGCCCCGGCGAATACATTCCGGCTTCCTGCCCGTTGGTTGGTGGCTTTGTGACCCTTATTTCTGCCCGGAAAATTTGATTACCGGGCGCTATTTGAATGGAAGCGAGTTTTCGGCCTAATCCCTGTTTTGCGATTCTGTTTCTTCATCTTTTCTAAGTAGTCCCATTATTCTCATTTACATGATTCCCTTTCCATCTCGTAGTGCGGCCCTGCTGGGCCTGGCCTGTTGTGCGCTGCCCGTCATCGGTCTGGCCCAAACCAAGCCAGCCACCAGTAATAAGCCCACCCCCGCAGTCAAAAAATCGGCTTCACCATCCTACAACGACAAGCGGCTCACGGCCAACGACGCGAAAATCAACGCCCTCATTCAGAAAATGACGCTGGAGGAGAAGGTCAAGATGATTCACGCCAACTCGGCGTTTGCCGCCGGCGGCATCCCGCGCCTGGGCATCCCGGAGCTGATGACCTCCGACGGCCCGCACGGTGTACGCCCGGAGCAGGGCCGCAACTGGAAGGCCCCGGCCGACAGCCCCAACGACGCCGGCACTTACTTACCCACCAATAACACACTGGCCGCCACCTGGAACCCCACCCTGGGCTACGCCTACGGCGCCGTGCTGGGCAGCGAGGCCAATTTCCGCGGCAAGGACGTGATTCTGGGCCCCGGCATCAACATCATCCGCGTGCCGGTGAACGGGCGCAATTTCGAGTACCTGAGCGAGGACCCGTTTCTGGTTTCGCAGATGGCGGTGGGCTACATCCGGGGGGTGCAGGACCAGGGCGTGTCGGCCTGCGTGAAGCACTTCGCGGCCAACAACCAGGAAATCCACCGCACCGACGTGGACGTGAACATGAGCGAGCGGGCGCTGCGCGAAATCTACCTACCGGGCTTCAAAGCAGCCATCCAGCAGGGGGGCGCCAACACGCTGATGGGCTCCTACAATAAGTTTCGCGGCACCTGGGCCACCGAAAATGCCTACCTGATGAACGATATTCTGAAGGGCGAATGGAATTTTAAGGGCGTGGTGATGAGCGACTGGGGCTCGGTGCACGACACCCAGAAGGCCCTGCGCAACGGCACCGACCTGGAAATGGGCACCGACCTGGCCCTGATGTACGGCGGCACCGCCCAGGACGGCAGCACCACCGGCGCCGGCGGCGGCACGGCGGCTACGCCCGCCCGCAGCCTCTACGACCGGTTTTATCTGGCCGACCCGGCGCTGGCGGCGGTGAAAAAAGACCCCGCGCTCGTGCCGCTGATTGACGACAAGGTGCGGCGCATTCTGCGCATTATGTACGCGACGAATATGATGGACGGCGCTAAGCGGCAGCCCGGCGCCCATAACACCAAGGCTCACCAGGCCACGGCCCTGAAAGTGGCCGAAGAAGGCATCGTGCTGCTCAAGAACGAGCAGAATATGCTGCCGCTGAAAAAGACGGTGAAGCGCGTCGCCGTCATCGGGGCCAACGCGACCCGCGAAAATGCCGGCGGCGGCGGCAGCGCCCAGCTCAAGGCCAAGTACGAAATCACGCCTTTGCAGGGCCTGAAAAACGCGCTGGGCAGCCAAGCCAGCATCAGCTACGCGCCGGGCTACAAGATTGCCCGCGGCCAGCAGGCCGACCCGGCCCTGATTGCCGAAGCCGTGGCCGCCGCCAAAGCCGCCGATGTGGTGATTTACGTGGGCGGCTCGTTTCATGGCTACGACTACACCAAGTGGAGCGACAACGCCTACGACGCCGAAGACACCGACAAGCCCGACCTGAAGATGCCCTTCGGCCAGGAAGAGCTGGTGAAGGCCGTGCTGGCGGCCAACCCCAACACGGTGGTGGTACTGATGGGTGGCGGCCCGATAGAAGTAGCCGGCTGGGCCGGCCAGACCAAGGCCATCGTGGAGGCCTGGTATCCGGGCATGGAGGGCGGCAACGCGCTGGCGCACGTACTGTTCGGCGACGTGAATCCCTCGGGCAAGCTGCCCTTCACCTTTCCCGTGAAGCTGGAAGACTCGCCTGCTCTCAAGCTCGGCGAGTACCCGAGCACGCCCGGCGACCCGCTCCGGCAGACCTACAAGGACGACATCTACGTGGGCTACCGCTACTACGACACCTACAACGTGGCCCCGCAGTTCGCCTTCGGCCACGGCCTGAGCTACACCACATTTGAGTACGGCAAGCTGACGGTGAAGCCCGGCCGGCAGAGCGCCACCGTCTCGCTCACGGTGCGCAACTCCGGCCAGACGGCCGGCGCCGAAGTGGTGCAGCTCTACGTGAAAGATTCAAAATCCAGCGTCAAGCGCCCGGAAAAGGAGCTCAAGGCGTTTCAGAAAGTCTTTCTCAAGCCCGGTGAGAGCAAGACCGTGACCCTAAACCTGCCCGCCGAGTCATTCCAGTACTACGACGAGGCTAAAAAGCAGTTTGTGCTCGAGCCCGGCCAGTTTGAGGTGCTGGTCGGCAGCTCCTCGCGCGACATCCGGCAGACTGGCAGCCTCGCGCTGTAAGTTGGTTGGTACCCCCTGCTGGCCTGGATTTGCCTGCGGCCAGCAGGGGGTATCTAGTAGCTCGAATCAAAAGAAGCCTGGCCCTCCTGCTATGCACGGCAGGAGGGCCAGGCTTCTTTTGGTTAAATATGGCCAGCAGGCCAATTTGAAGCTGACTCAACCCACAGTCAGCCGCCGGGCCGCCTACCCCCTGCTGGCCGGCCCCAGCCCGCGCGGCTACTTGAAATAGCTGGCGTACTGCGCCGGCATGGCCTGGAGCGGCTTTATCATGATGCCTTTGTAGAACACCTCGGCGGCCTCGCTCTGCAGCTGGATTTTGCCGTGCGTGAGCGGCTGGCGCTTGCCGTCTTTCACAAAGCTGGAGTTGTTGAGCGCCATCACGACGTGGCCATTGACGAGGTGGACGCTCTGGCCATTGACCGTAATCAGCTCCAGGTCATTCCACTCGCCTTTGGGCCGCTCGTGGTTGGCCGCCGCCTGGCAGAAAAACGGGCCGCCCGCGCCCATTTGCACCGGCGCGGCCTGGGGGTCGAAGCGCAGCGTGTCCTTGGTCGGGCGGTAGGCGGCTTTGATGTCGGCCACCGAGTTGGCGATGCACCAGTAGTCGCCCATGGCGTTGCCGCGGTCGTACTCCGACACCTGAAATTCCTGGCTCAGCATCCAGCTGCGCCAGTAGTCCACGCCGCACTCGCCCTGGCTGTGGTAGAGCAGGCCGCTGTCGAGCGGCTCGTCGAGGCGGGGCACCCATTTTTTGCTGCCCCACTTCACCTTCAGTTTGAGGTGGTAGTTGGCAAAATCCTGCCTGGTGAACACGCAGCCGTAGATTTCGCCGCTGATGCGCAGCACCGGCTCGCCCTGCTGCATCACGACGGAAAACACGTTCGCCTCATTCTTATCGTAGCCGATGGGTTTGAGCGGCTGCCCCTGCGCGTCGGTGGGCGGCTTTCCCTGGTAGCCTAGCTGATGGCGAAAGCTCTCGTAGTTGCGCCACTTGCTCAGCTTCTTATCCAACAGGGGCACCCAGCCGTCGGCTGCCGCCGGACCTTTCGAGGCACTGGTTAGCAGCAGCGTGGCGCCCAGCGCCAGGGGCAGGAGTTTTTTCATAAGATAAAGCGGAAAAGTGGGTAGGCACGTGAGTAAACAAGACGCCGTTTTCTGGTCGGCGGCCATCTGCGAGAATGAAATTTCGCTTAAAAATCATCAAACGCTCATGCTTCCCTGCGTGCAGCGTGACGTTCCATAATTGCGTTATTTCACCGGCGCCGTGCCCCGGAGCCTGATGTCGGCCGACGAGGCACCCACCAGAACCTCGAACAGGCCGGGGTCGTAGCCGAAGGCGTTTTTCTCGGTCTTGAAATACGAGAA